>JBBSUZ010000211.1:0-5920 GCA_038233965.1 Rhodothermales bacterium
CGAGAAGGCCTGCTGGAGGATCTGCGCGGCGACGTTCTCATCGTCCCGCAGGAGGCTCAGGAGCAGGTGCTCGGTGCCGATGACGTCGCTCTTGTAGAGCTTGGCCTCGAGGTAGGTGATCTTGAGGACCTTCTCGGCCTGCTTCGTCAGCGGGATATTGCCGACGGTGAGCGTCCCACCCGTGCTCCGGACCGTGTCTTCGACGGCCTTCTTGAGCTTGAACAGGTCACAGCCGAGGTTGCGCAGGATCTTGACGGCGATGCCCTCACCCTCGCGGATGATGCCGAGCAGCAGGTGCTCGGTGCCGATGTAGTCGTGCCCGAGGCGGATCGCCTCCTCGCGGGAGTACGAGATGACGTCGCGGACGCGGTTCGAGAAGTTGCCTTCCATGTGGGGTTCGGGGTACGGGGTTCGAAAGTCGGGGTTCGGGGTACGGAAGCAGGCGATCGGCCTGAGCCTCGTACGGAGTACCCTGTACCGTCAGCTAGGCGGAAAAGCTGGAGCCGCAGCCGCAGGTCGCGGTCGCGTTGGGGTTTTCGAAGACGAAGCCGCGCGCGTCGAGGCCGTCGTGGTAGTCGACCATCGTGTCCATGAGGTAGAGGCCGTGCCGCTTGTCCATGAACACCGTGATCGGGAGACCGTCGCCGTCGGCGATCTCGAAGGTGAGGTCGTGCTCGCGGGCCTTGTCGAAGCCGAGCACGTAGCTCATGCCCGAGCAGCCGCCGCCCTTCACGCCGACGCGCAGCCCGAAGTGGGCCGGGATCTGCTTGTTGGCGATGATGCGGCGGACCTCGGCCGTGGCGCGCTCGGTGAGGCGGACGGGCGACGGACGCGCGGGGGCGCTCGGTGGGGCAGCGGAGGGGGCGACCGGCGTGGGGTCGGCAACAGTGGGCGTCATCGGTCCGGAAGAGTGTGTAGGGTCCTATCGAGAACGTCCGGCGCTGTTCCGGGCGTGCCCGGCGGCGCACGGAGAGTTCGCTGGGCGTGGGCAAGCTACGGGCTCCGCCGAGCCGCCGGCGTCCACCGTAGAGACGCGCCGTAGCACGTCTCGTCCGGGCGGTCGCGCCAAGAGACGCGCCGCGGCGTGTCTCTACGACGACGTCCGAGGTCCGGCACGGGGCGAGGGTTACCGGAACAGCGGGCGCGAGTCGCGCAGGTTGTACGCGATCCGCAGCGACGCCACCGTGATGCCGCCCGCGCCGACGCCGACGAGCGCGCCGAGCACGACGCGCTCCTTGTCGAGGTTGACGATGCCGAGGCCGAGGCCGAGCGCGGGCCGCAGCGTCGCGCGGCCGTCGGGGTCCGCCGTGACGTCCTGCCCGAAGCCGACGGCGGGGCTGAACTGCCGGAAGACGTCGTCATAGACGTTGCCGAGGTAGCCCATCGCGACGGCGTCGATGCCGTAGACGCCGAGGAAGTCGAAGATGGGGACGCGGACGCCAAGGCCGAGCGCGAGGATGTCGCGTCCGGTGAGGCGGTCCTGCTGGTACGCGACCGCCACGCGCTCGTCGAGCGTCGGGAGGTAGACGTAGGGGATCGGGTCAGACACGCCGTCGCCGTCGGCGTCGCCCTGGCGGGTGACGATGCCGGTGAACGAGGCCAGCAGGACGGCCCGGTTGTAGAGCGGGAGGTAGCCCGCGATCTGGGTCGTCGCCCGCGTGAAGCCGAGCGAGTTGTCGCCCAGGCCCTCGAACCGGCGCACCTCGGCCGAGACGACCGCGCCGCGGCGCGGGTACGACGGCCAGTCGCGCAGGTCTACGACGGCCTCGACGCCCGCCGAGACGCCCGTCAGCGTCTGGTTCTGGATCGACGTCACGGCCGCCTGCGAGGCCGGGCTGAGGTCCTGGATCGTCGCCGGGCTGTCGTCGCGGATGTCGCCCGAGCGGTCCACGAGCAGCCGCACGCCGGGCTGGATCAGCAGCGCCGTCGTCCCGAACGGGTAGACGCCCACGCGCGCCTCGGCGTCGGCGGCGACGTGCGAGAGCAGGAGCGCCCGGCTGCCGCTCGTGAACGGCCCGACGCCGAAGAACTGCCGCCGGTTGGTGGTGGAGACGTTGCCCGAGACGGCCCCGTAGACGCGCTTCGCGTACGGGTCGGCCGTCAGCGCGATGACGCCGGCCGAGAGGTAGTGCTGCTGCCCGCGCACGTCGAGGCCGATCTCGGAGCCGCGCCAGCCGAGGTTGCGGACCGTCACGCCGCCGCCGATGCCGAAGCCGCGGTTCGCCGAGTAGAGCGCGCTCGGCGACAGGCGCGGCACGACCCGGACATGCCCGTCGTCGTAGACCGTGCCATCGCGGATGCTGCCGGGGTCGCCGGCGTCGGGCTCGTTGGCCTCGGGGTCCGGCCGCCGCACGCGCGACGTGTCGGTGGGCGTCTGGGCGAACGCTGCCGGACCGGCCGCGAGGAGGAGCAGCAGGGTAAACCCTGAGCTGAGGACGAGACGGCGCACGGCGGGGCGGTAGACGGGACGGCCTCCAACGTAGCGCCCGCGAAAACGCTCCCGTGGCCGGGCCGGGCATTCGGCCCGTCGAGACGCCCGCCGGGACGTCTCTACCTTGCCGGATCACTCGCCGCCGTGCCCGTGCGCATCCTCGTCGTCGGCTCCGGAGGCCGCGAACACGCGATCCTCGACGCGCTCGCGCGCAGCCCGCGCCGCCCGGCGCTGCTGTGCGCGCCCGGCAACGCCGGCACGGCCGGCCTCGCTGAAAACGTGGACGTCGCCGTGGACGACCTCGACGGGCTCGTCGCGCTTGCCCGGACCGTCGACCTCGTCGTCGTTGGGCCCGAGGTGCCGCTCGTGATGGGCCTCGCGGATCGCCTCGACGCGCTCGGGATCCCGGTCGTCGGGCCGAGCGCGGCCTGTGCGCGGCTCGAAGGGTCGAAGGCGGTCGCCAACGCCACGATGGCGCGCTTCGGCATCCCGACCGCGACGAGCATCGCCTTCGCCCCGTCCGAGCGCGACGCGGCCCGTGCGCACGTCGCCGCGCACGCGCTCCCGGTCGTGCTCAAGGCGGACGGCCTCGCGGCCGGCAAGGGCGTCGTCGTGGCCGAGACGCGCGCCGACGCACTCGACGCCTTCGACAGTCTGTTTCCGGACGGCCTGGGTGGGGACACGCCCGTTCTGGTCGTCGAGCAGTTTCTGAGTGGGGAAGAGGCCAGCCTGTTCGTCCTCACCGATGGCGAGACGTACGCCCTGCTGCCCGCCGCGCAGGACCACAAGCGGATCGGCGAGGGCGACACCGGGCCCAACACGGGCGGGATGGGCGCCTATGCGCCCGCGCCGGTCGTGACGGACGCCGTGCGCGCGCGCGCCGAGACCGAGATCGTCCGTCCGCTCCTCGACGGCCTCCGGCGCGACGGGACGCCCTACCTCGGCGTCCTCTATGTCGGCCTGATGATCGACGCGGCGGGCGCACCGTCCGTGGTCGAGTTCAACGTCCGCTTCGGCGACCCCGAGGCGCAGACGCTGCTGCCGCTGCTCGAAACCGACGCCGTCGATCTGTTCGAGGCCCTCGCAACGGGCGGCCTCGCGGGCGTCGACGTTCGGATGAGCGACGCCCACGCCGCGTGCGTCGTCCTCGCCGCCGGCGGCTATCCCGGGCCGACGACGCCCGGCGCGGCGATCACCGGCCTCGACGCCGCGGCCGAGCACGCGAGCGTCTTCCACGCCGGCACGTCCCACAACGCTTCGGGTCACCTCGTCACGAATGGCGGCCGCGTCCTCGGCCTGACCGGGACGGGCCCAACTCTCGCCGACGCCCTCGCCGCCGCCTACCGCGCGGCCGACGCCGTCGCGTTCGACGGCAAGACGCTGCGCCGTGACATCGGCCACCGCGCGCTGTGAAACGTCTCACGCTCATCCTCGCGCTCGCCGGATGTGCGGGCCCGCCGACCGCCCTCCCGACGTCCGTGCCCGCCGGCACGCGCGAGACTGCCCGCTTCACGGATGCCCGCGCCGTCGCCGCGGACGCCTCGGGCCGCCTCTACGTCGCCGACGCTGGCGCGTCGCGCGTCGCCGTGTTCGCGCCGGACGGCCGCGCCGAAGCGACGCTGGGCGGGCCGGGCACGTCGGACGAGTCGCTCTCGGAGCCGGTCGACGTCGACCCGACGAACGGGCAGGCCGTCTACGTCGCCGACGCCGCCACGGGCCGGGTCGTCCGCTTCACGGCCGAGCGCCGCGCCGCCGAGGCGATCCCGATCCCGGACGGCACGACGGCCCTCGACAGCCGCATCGACGCCCCGCGCGGCCGGCCCGTCGCCGTCGCGGCCGGCGGCGGGACCGACCTGTTCGTCGCCGAGGCGCGCCGCGGGATCATCCTCGTGCTCGACCCCGCGCGGCGCGTCGAGCGGACGGTCGGGCGCGCCCCGTTCCGCACCCTCGCCAGCATGGCGTCCGACGCACGCGGCCGCCTCGTCGTCCTCGACGGCGTCGGCGTCCACACCTTCGACGCGTTCGGCGCGCCCGGTCGGGACCTCGACGCGAGCACTGTCGGGACTGTCCGCAGCGTCAGCATCGCGGATGGCCTCGTGCTCGTCGCCGGCGACGGCGGCGTCGTCCTCTTCCGCGACGGCGTAGTGGTCGGCACGATGCCCTCAGCCGTGCCGCTCGTCGACGCGACGGTCGCCGGCGGAGACGTGTGGGGCCTGACGCGGTACACGCTCGTTCGCTTGGGGCCGTCGTTCTGACGGGACTCCGAAACGGCTTGACCTCTCGCTCCGACGGCGCCACCTTGCCCGCCGTCACCCGCGCCCACCGCTCCCGGACCTTCGATTCGCAGACAACCGACACGTCCGTGGGGCGACGCCCGCACCCCTTCGTCTCACGGCTTGCCGTGCTCGCCGCCGTCCTGATGCTCGGGACGGCCGCGCGCGCGCAGACGCCCGGCGCGCCGATCGGGCCGGGCCTCGGGGCCGAGCGCGACACCGTCGCCGTCGCGCCGGGGCGGACCGAGATCGGGCTGCCCGACGGCCTCGTGCCGGGCTCGCTCGCCGTCGAGGCGTTCCGCGGCGTCGCCTTCGAGCCGTTCGCCGCCTACACCATCACGGGCGACCGCCTGCGCCTCGCCGCCGCAGCCGACTCGGTCGTCGTGCTGCGCCTCGCCTACCGCCGCCTCGCCGCGCTGCCCGTCGCCGAGCGCGTGCTCCCGCGGCTGGACTCGCTCCGCGCGGCCGAGCTCCGCGCCGACACCCTCGGCCGCCGCCGGCTCGTCGTGCCCGACGCGCCGAGCCTCGCCGGCCTGCGCACGACGGGCTCGCTCACGCGCGGCATCGTCGCCGGGACCGCCCGCGACGTCTCCGTCACGTCCGGCCTGCGTCTCGACGTCGCCGGCGAGGTCGCGCCCGGCGTCACGCTCCGGGCCGCGCTCACGGACGAGAACACGCCGATCCTGCCCGAGGGCACCACGACGCAGCTCTCGGACCTCGACCGCGTCTTCGTCGAGGTGACGTCCCGGCAGGCGCGCGTGCGCCTCGGCGACGTCGACCTCGCGCTGGCCGGGACCACGTTCGCGCCGATCGCGCGGCAGGTGCAAGGCGCGCTCGTCGAGGCCACGATTCCCGCGGCCGGAGTCGTCGCCGGCGGCCGCGTCGTCGGGTCGGCGAGCGCGACGCGCGGCACCTTCCGCAGCCAGGACCTCGTGGCGCTCGAAGGCGTGCAGGGGCCGTACCGCCTGCAGGGATTGTCCGGCGAGACGTTCGTCGTCGTCGTGCCCGGCTCCGAGCGCGTCACGCTCGACGGCGAGCGCCTCACGCGCGGCGAGTCCGCGGACTACACCATCGACTACGCGACCGGAGAGGTCACGTTCACGCCTGCGCGCCTCATCACGGCCGAGCGCCGCATCACGGTCGATTTCGAGTACACGACCGGCGGCTTCTCGCGCACGCTCACCGTCGCCGGTACGACTGTCAGCTTCCTGCCCGA
>JBBSUZ010000212.1:0-5900 GCA_038233965.1 Rhodothermales bacterium
GAACGAGGTCCGCGACGCCATCTCGGCCATCCGCGCGGACCTGCCGGCGGAGATGAAGGAGCCCATCATCCGCAAGTTCTCGCCCAACGACCTCCCGATCCTCTCGATCGCGCTCACCTCGCCGACGCTCACGCCGAGCCAGCTGACGACGCTCGCGGACCAGACGGTCGGCCGCGAGATCCGCTCCGTGCCGGGCGTCGCTCGGGTGGACATCGCCGGCGAGCAGGCCCGCGAGCTCACCGTCAACCTCCTCCCGGACGCGCTCGTCCAGTTCGGCATCTCGCCGGCGCAGGTCGTGCAGGCCGTGCAGGGCCAGAACCTCGCCGCGCCCGTCGGCCGGCTCGACGGGACGCGCAGCGAGCAGACGATCCGCCTCGAGGGCCGCCTCGAGGACCCCGAGAGCTTCAACCGCATCCCCGTCGGGATGGGCAACGGCGGCCGCGTGGTGTACCTCGGCGAGGTCGCGACGGTCGAGGACGGCGTCGAGGAGGCGCGCACGCTCGCGCTCTACAACGGCGGCCAGGCCGTCGGCGTCGACGTCGTCAAGAGCAGCGACGCCTCCACGACGACCGTCGCCGACGCCATCATCGCGCGGCTGGACGTCATCGAGGCCGGCCTGCCCGAGGGCACCCAGTTGTCGGTCGTCAAGAACTCCGGCACGCGCGTCGCGGCGTCCGTGGAGAACGTCGTGGACACGCTCGTCGAGGGCCTTTTCCTGACGATCCTCGTCGTGTTCGTCTTCCTCAACTCGTGGCGCAGCACCGTCATCACCGGGCTCGCGCTGCCGGTCTCGATGATCGCGTCGTTCATGGCGATCTACGCCGCCGGGTTCACGCTCAACACGATGAGCCTGCTCGGCATCACGCTCGCCATCGGCATCATCATCGACGACGCCATCGTCGTGCGAGAGAACATCGTCCGACATGTCGAGATGGGGAAATCCCACTTGCAGGCGTCGCACGAGGGGACGAGCGAGATCGGGCTGGCCGTCGCGGCGACGACCTTCTCCATCGTCGCCGTCTTCGTCCCGATCGGCTTCATCGACGGCATCGCCGGGCAGTGGTTCAAGCCGTTCGCGCTGACCATCGCCACGTCGGTGCTCGTGTCGCTGTTCGTCTCGTTCTCGCTGGACCCGATGCTCTCGGCCTACTGGCCGGACCCGCACCTCGCCGAGGACGAGAAGAGCTTCATCACGCGCATCCTCGACCGCTTCAACGCGTGGTTCGACCGGCAGGCGCACGGCTACCGCCGCATCATCGGGTGGGCGCTGGACCACCCGGCGATCGTCATCCTGTGGGCGTTCGCGTCCCTCTTCGCCGCCATCGCGATCCCCGCGTCGGGCATCGTCGCTGCGGGCGTCGTCGTCGTCGTCGCCGCCCTGTTCTCGGTCGCGCTCAAGCTCATGCCGAAGCACTGGTACGTGACGACGCCGCTCATGCTGGCCTCGCTCGTCGTGATGGGGCTCGCGATCAAGGTCTCGCCCGACTCGGCGCACGTCGGCGGCGCGCTCTTCGGCGTCGACGACCGCTCGGAGATCAGCATGTCCATCAAGACGCCGCCGGGCTCGAACCTCGCCGAGACGCGCGCGCTGATCGAGCGCGTGACGGCGCTGGCCCGCGCGCACCCCGAGGTCGAGTACGCCTACGCGACCGTCTCGGCCGCGACCGGCGCCGTGGACGAGGGCTCGATCTACGCCCGCCTCGTGCCCATCGACCAGCGCGACAAGAGCCAGGTGGACCTCACCGAGGAGATCCGCCGCGAGGCCGCCGACGTCGCCGGCGTCGAGGTCGCGGTCGCGCAGGGCTTCGACGCCCAGAAGGCGATCCAGCTCCAGCTCATCGGCACCGACTCGAAGACGCTCGCCGACGCGGCCGACGCGCTCCTGCGCGAGGTCCGCACGGTCCCCGGCACGGCCGACGTCGGCCTCTCGACGCGCGGCCGCCGCCCGGAGCTCGCCGTCGACATCGACCGCGACGCGGCTCTCCAGCGCGGCGTCTCCGTCGCCGACGTTGCGTTCTCGCTGCGGCCTGCCTTCGCCGGCATCGACGCCGGCGACTGGGTGGACCCGGCCGGCGAGACGCGCCAGGTGACGGTCCGCTACGCGCCGCAGTACCGCCAGAGCGCGGCCGCGCTCCAGAACCTGCCGCTGCGCGTGATGACGCCGATGGGCCCGACGACGGTCTCGCTGAGCGAGGTCGCGACGACGCGCGAGGGCCTCGGGCCGGCGCTCATCAACCACCTCAACGGCGACGCCGTCGTGGCCGTCGAGGCCAACGTCGGGCAGGGCTACGACCTCAACGGCGTCCTCGCCGGCATCCAGGCCAAGATCGCGGCGACGCCGCTGCCCGCGGGCGTCCGGCTGGACCAGGGCGGCCAGGCGGAGAGCCAGAAGGAGATCTTTACGAGCCTCGGGACGGCCCTGCTCTCGGGCATCCTGCTGATGTACCTCATCCTGGTGCTCCAGTTCAACTCGTTCCTGGACCCGCTCGCGATCCTGGTGTCGCTGCCGCTGTCGCTGCTCGGCGTCATGCTCGGGCTGCTCATCGCCGACACCACGATCAACATCATGTCGATGATCGGCGTGATCCTGCTGATGGGCATCGTGGCCAAAAACGCGATCCTGCTCATCGACTTCGCCAAGGAGTTGCAGGCCGAGGGCAGGTCCGCCCGGGACGCGCTCATCGAGGCCGGCGGCATCCGCCTGCGGCCGATCCTGATGACGACGTTCGCGCTCGTCGCGGGCATGGTCCCGATCGCGATCGGCTCCGGCGAGGGCGCGCTCTTCCGGCGCCCGCTCGGCGCGGCCGTCATCGGCGGCGTCATCACGTCGACCATCCTGACGCTGATCGTCGTCCCGACGGTCTACGAGGTCTTCGACAACATGCGCGTCTGGTTCGCCAAAAAGCTCCGCCCGGATGGCAAGGCGGCGCACTCGCACGACGTCGGCCACGGCGATGGGTCGGGCCCGCTCCCGACGACCGGCGACGGCGGCGTCTCGGCGGTGACGACGATCTGACGCGGAGCGCCCCGGTGGAAACACCGGGGCGCTCGCGCGTTTGAGAACCCCCTGTCTCGCCGCGCGCGTGCTGAGGTAATCCAGAGCCGTTCCGTCGCGCGGCTCGTCTGTCCCCCTTGAAGCGGGGACAGTTCAGGCCTCGCTCGTCTGAGATGCAGAGGCGACGCGCCCGACCAGCGCGCCGCGGCAAGCTGTCCCCGCTTCAAGGGGGACAGGCGGAGCGAAGAGGGAGCGCAGCGACCCGAGCGGAGACAGGGGGTCTCGATCCGACGGCCACACCCCCGCGGTTCGCAGAGTCCGCGCCGTGACGTCCGCGTCTGCGGCCTAGCTTGCGCGGCCACCCGCCCGACGCCCGCATGGACGCCGTCCGCTTCCTGATCGACTTCATCCTGCACATCGACGTCCACCTCGCCGAGATCGTGACGGCGGCCGGGCCGTGGACGTACGCCGTGCTCGGGGCCATCGTGTTCTGCGAGACCGGCCTCGTCGTGATGCCGCTGCTCCCCGGCGACTCGCTGCTGTTCGCGGCCGGCGCGCTCGCGGCCAAGCCCGAGCACCTGCTGAACGTCCACCTCATGGCCGCGATCCTGCTCACCGCCGCCATCGCCGGCGACGCGCTGAACTACACCATCGGCAACCGCTTCGGGCGCGCGATCGCCGCGCGCGGCTGGGTGAAGGCGTCGCACCTCGAGAAGACGCAGGCGTTCTTCGAGAAATACGGCGGCAAGGCCATCGTCCTCGCCCGCTTCGTGCCCATCGTGCGGACGGTCGCGCCGTTCGTCGCCGGCATGGGGACGATGCACTACGGCCAGTTTTTCCGCTTCAACATCGTCGGGGCCGTCGCGTGGGTCGGGCTGTTTCTCTACGGTGGCTACTTCTTCGGCGGGCTCCCGTTCGTCGAAAAGAACTTCTCGGTCGTCGTGCTGGCCGTGATCGCGCTCTCCATCCTGCCGGTCGTGGTCGAGGTGCTACGGGGGTGGCTGCGGCCGAGCGTGCCCGAGGCCGTCGCGGATGTACAGGCGGCCACGGCGGCGCGCGACGCCGCGCAGACGGTCCGCGAGGAGGCCTGACGGAACAGGGGCCGGGGCGCGGGCCGTTCGACCGGACACTGACGCCGCCGATATGAACGCCCCGATCACCCTCGCCGCCCTGCTCGCCGTCGGTGCGTGCGCGCCTTCTGCACCGCGGACCGCCGCTCCAGCCGATTCCGCGACGTCCGGCTCGGCCACGGCGATGTGCGAGCCGCTCGAGACGCGGCCGCCCAACGCGGCCGACCAGCAGCCGGCCTTCCCGGGGCAGACGCGCGCCTGCGCCGAGCCGACGAACGTCGCCTTCGACGTCACCGTCCTCGCGACCGGGCTCGTCCACCCGTGGGCCGTCGAGCCGCTGCCGGACGGCCGCCTGCTCGTCACCGAACGCCCCGGCCGCCTCCGCCTCGTCTCCGCGGACGGCGCGCTCGGCGCGCCGATAAGCGGCCTGCCGGCCGTCGACGCCCGCGGACAGGGCGGCCTGCTCGATGTCGCCGTCAGCCCGGCCTTCGCGACCGACCGCACGCTCTTCTGGTCCTACGCCGAGCCCCGCCCGGGCGGCAACGGGACGGCCGTCGCCCGCGGCGCGCTCGCTGCCGACGGCCGCAGCGTCACGGACGTCCGCGTCCTCTTCCGCGTCCAGCCGACCTACGACGGCGACAAGCACTTCGGCTCGCGCGTCGCCGTCGGGCCGGACGGGATGCTGTACATCACGCTCGGCGAGCGCTCGGACGCACCCATGCGCCCGCAGGCGCAGCTGCTCAGCAGTCACCTCGGCAAGACGATCCGCATCGCGCCCGACGGCTCCATCCCACCCGACAACCCGTTCGTCGGGCAGGCCGGCGCGCTGCCCGAGATCTGGACGACGGGCCACCGCAACGTCGAGTCCGCCGCCTTCGACGCGCAGGGCCGCCTCTGGGAGGTCGAGATGGGCACGCGCGGCGGCGACGAGCTGAACCTCATCGAGCGCGGCCAGAACTACGGCTGGCCCATCGCGGCCTACGGCGTCGAGTACTCGGGCGCGGACCTGCCGCTCGCCGAGACGACGCGCCCGAACACCGAGCAGCCGGTCTACTACTGGGACCCCGTCATCGCGCCGTCCGGCGCCGAGTGGTACGAGGGCTCGGCGTTCCCGGCGTGGCGCGGGAGCCTGTTCGTCGGCGCGCTCGCCGGCAAGCGCCTCGTCCGCCTGACGGTCGAGAACGGGCGCGTGACGGGTGAGGAAAATCTGCTCGCGGACCGTGGCAAACGCATCCGGGACGTTCGCGAAGGCCCGGACGGCGCGCTGTACGTGGTGACGGACGAGGACGCGGGCGAGCTCTGGCGCATCGCGCCCCGCCGCTGACGGGGCCTCACCGCACGACGACGAGGCGCGCCGTCTGCGCCGCGCCGCCGACCGTCACGCGGACGACGTAGACGCCGGGCGCGAGGCCGGCGGGCAGCGCGATGGCACGGCGCCCCGCCGGTGCGTCCGCCTCGACGCGCAGCACGCGCCGACCGAGCGCATCGAGCACCTCGACGGTCTGCGTGCCGGCCGGGCCACTCACGAAGGCCGTCGCCGCGCCGCGCGTCGGGTTCGGCCCGACAGCGAGTGCGAGGCCGCCCGCGGGCGCGTCCTCGGCCGAGACGGCGGCAGGCGCCACCACGATCTCGAAGCGCGCCGCGCCGCCTGCCGCCCGCCGCAGAGCCGGCGTGGCGTCCGCCGCCGGCTGAGGCGCCGCGTCGAAGGGCAGCGTGCCGGCCGACGCCATCGAGGCGCTCGCGCCCGTCGCCGTGTCCACGATGCGGGCGGACCAGCCGGCGGGAAGCGCGGCCGCGTCCCACGCCAGCGTCAGCGCGCGCGCCGCGCCGCCGAC
>JBBSUZ010000213.1:0-5852 GCA_038233965.1 Rhodothermales bacterium
ACCCACACCATCTCCTCGCGGCCTCGGGCGAGCGAGAGCACGCGTCGCGGCGCCGAGTCGTCGCCCATCAGAAGGTCGCCCACGCGGACGCCCTCGACGGCGCGGAGCGTCCCGTCGAACATCATCACGCGCGTGCCGCGCCCGAGACACTTGCCCATGGAGGGCCTGGCCGCGACGATCACCATGTCGGACGGCTGCCAGCCACCGGTCATGTTGTCCAGCGTCGTGAAGCCCGACGGGACGCCCGTGATGCCGCCCTCGCGGCCGTGGATCGACTCGAGGTGCGCGACCGTCGTGAGCATCACGTCGTTGATGGCGACGACGCCCTTGCGGAGCTGACTCTCGGTGATCTGGAAGATCTGGCGCTCGGCCTCGTCGAGGAGGTCGAAGGCGTCCGTCGTCGGGTCGAACGCCTGGCCCACGACGCCGGTCATCGTCGTGATGAGCTTGCGGAGCAGGCTCTTCTCGGCGATGATGCGCGCGTGGTACTCGACGTTGGCCGCGGACGCGACGCGCGTCGTGAGCTCGGCGAGGTAGTAGCCGCCGATGGCCTCGTACTCGCCGCGGCGCTTGAGCTCCTCGCTCAGCGTGATGAGGTCCACGGGGTGGCCGCGCTCGAACAGCGCCTCGACGGCCTCGTAGATTTTCTGGTGCCGCCCGTCGTAGAACGCGTCTGCGGGCAGGATCTCGATGGCCTTCGGGATCGCGTCGCGCTCGATGAGGACGGCCCCGAGCACGGCCTGCTCGACGTCGACGGCCTGCGGCGGCATCCGGCCCGCGCCCTCCCGGAGCGACACGACGTTGCCCGGCCGCCGTCCGCCCGTCATCTTGGCGAACGGAATCTCGGGGCCGGATTCGTCGATGCGGAGCGGGCGCTGCTGGAAGTCGTCGTCCATCGGGGGATGCGGGATGGGGGATGCGGGATGTGAAAGACAGGAGGCGACGTTCAGGATGCGGTTTTTCTGCGCATCCCAGATCCCCTATCCCGCATCCCCTTCCCCCGTGAGCTGGTCGTAGCGCGTCCGGAGCAGCTTGACGTCTTCCCACACCGGGCGCTTCCACTGCGGGTTGCGGAGCAGCGCGGCCGGGTGGTACGTCACGAGCATCGGCAGGCCGTAGAAGTCCTGGAACGAGCCGCGCAGGTTGGCCAGCGACGACGTCTTGCCGAGCAGCCCGTTGCCGGCGCTCTTGCCGACCGCGAGCAGGATCTTGGGCCGCACGAGCGCGATCTGCTTGTACAGGATCGGGATGTGCGCCGCGACCTCCTCGGCCAGCGGGTCGCGGTTGCCCGGCGGGCGGCTCTTGAGGATGTTGCTCACGTAGACGTCGTCGCGCGTGAACAGGATGGCCTCGAGGATCTTGTCGAGCAGCTGCCCCGAGCGGCCGACGAAGGGGACGCCGAGGCGGTCCTCGTCGGCTCCCGGCGCCTCCCCGATGATCATGAGGTCCGCGTGCGGGTCGCCCCCGCCGAGGACGGGGTTGATGCGGCCCTCGTCGATCGGGGTGAGCACGTTCGAGGCGAGGTAGTCGCGGATCTCGTCCAGCGACGTCATCGCGTGGAGCGGCGAGCCCTCGGGGATGAGCGCCTCGATGCGCTCGTAGGGCGAGAGGCTCGGGTCGAGGCTCGGGTCGGGCAGGGCTCCGAAGAGGTCGGGCACGGAATCGGCGGGCGGAGAGGGGAGGGCGTCGGGCGGCGCGGTCTCGACCGGCGCAGCGGTGGACGAGTCGGCGGCGTATGGCGCGTCGGCCGAGTCTGAAGTCGGCAGCGCAGAGGGCGTCGCGGCTGACTCCCCCAGCTGCACGGTGTCTAGGGCAGACGCGGGCGGTTCGGCGGTCGTCGCGCCGATGCGCACAGCGGCTGGATCGGCTCCGGCGAGGTATCGGGTGCGGCCTGAGACGCGGCTCTGGAGCGCGAGCACGGCGTGCGCCGCGCGGAGCGTCTCAGCGGCAGAAGGCGTCTCGTCGGTCACGGGCAGGCGGGCGTCCGGGGGACCGGCCAATGTAGCCGGCCGGGCCCGGCCCTGCGGGACGTCTCTATCCACACGGGAGAGAAAATCTGAATCGGACCGTGCCGCCGAACCCGAGCGCGGAGTCCGCTAGCGGCCCAGAGCGGCGCGGGCGTCGGGGAGCACGAGGGACGTCCAGCGGGCGTACTGCGCGGCCGAGGGGTGGAGGCCGTCGCCGGCCGTCTCGTCGGCCCCGGTGTCGCGCGAGACGGCCGTGACGTCGGTCCAGCGGGCGCCGGCCTGTGCGGTCTCGTCGCGGGCGGCGGCGTTGAAGGCGTCGATGTCGGCCGCGATCTGCGCGCGGTCGCGGTCCGCGGCAAAGGGCGTCACGCCCCAGTCCGGGATCGACACCACGACGACGCGCCCGGCGTCCCCGCCGGCGAACTGAATCGCGCGGGCGAGGCTGCCGCGGAAGGCGGTGCGGTAGTCCGCGACGTCGCCGCCGCGGTACTGGTCGTTGACGCCGATGAGGAGCGTCACGAGCGCGAACGGGCCCTGCGGGTCGGCCGCGTCGATGCCGGCCTCCATCTCGGCGACGGTCCAGCCCGTCGTGGCGACGATCTCGGGATCGCCGACATCGAGCGAGTCGGCGCGGAGCGCGGCGGCGAGGCGGACGGGCCATCGGTCACTCGGGTCGACACCTTCGCCGATCGTGTACGAGTCGCCGAGGGCGAGAAAGCGGAGCGTGCCCGGGTGGGGCGTGCCCGGGGCGGGCGTCGGGTCGGACATGCAGCCAGCGGCAAAGAGAACTATCCACAGCGCCCGGTGAGACGCGCCGCGGCGCGCCTTCTGTGTCGGGGACGTCACGCCGTCACCGCATCCAGGAGTGCCTCGGCGACGTCCCGTTTCGGGCCGAGCGGGACGTCCACGCGGCGGCCGTCGGCCGCGAGCAGCGTCAGGCGGTTCGTGCCCGTCCCGAAGCCCTCGCCCGGCGCGCCGGCCGTGTTGAGCGCGATCCAGTCCAGGTGCTTCCGGGCGAGCTTGGCGCGGGCGTGCGCCTCGCCGTCGTGCGTCTCGAGCGCGAAGCCGACGAGCGTCTGGCCGGGCCGCTTGCGCGCGCCGAGCGCGGCGAGGACGTCCGGCGTGCGCCGCAGGCGCATCGTCAACTCGCCGTCCGCCTTGGCCATCTTGGTGCCCGAGGGGTCCGCTGGCGCGTAGTCCGACACCGCCGCGGCCGCGATCACGAGGTCAGCGTCGGCGTGCGCGACCGCGGCGGCGAGGAGGTCGTCGGCCGAGACGACGTCGACGCGGGTCACCCCCGGCGGCGTCTCCAGCGAGACCGGGCCCGCGAGCAGCGTCACCGTCGCGCCGCGGCGGGCGGCGGCGGCGGCGATCTCGAAGCCCATCGTGCCCGTCGAGCCGTTGGAGAGGAAGCGGACCGGGTCGGCCGCCTCGCGCGTCGGCCCGGCGGTGACGAGGACGGACGTCCCGGCCATCGCTGCCGTCGTACGGGTCGCCGCCATCCATCGCGCGATCTCGGCGACGAGGTCGTCTGGCTCGGGCAGCCGGCCCTGCCCGACGAGGCCCGACGCGAGCGGCCCCTCAGCCGGCTCGACGACGTGGACGCCGTCGGCGCGGAGGCGGGCGACGTTGCGCTGCGTCGCGGGGTGGAGCCACATGTCGTGGTCCATCGCCGGCGCGACGAGGACCGAGCAGCGCGCCGAGAGCACGACGGCCGCGAGCAGCGTGTCGCAGAACCCGTGCGCGAGCGCCGCGAGTGTCTGCGCCGTCGCCGGCGCGATGACGACGGCGTCGGCCCAGAGCCCGAGCTCGACGTGCTTCGTCCACGCGGACGCCGCGCCGGAGCCCGGCCGGTCCGCGTCGGGGAAGAGGTCTGTGAGCGTCTCGCGGCCCGTGAGGACCGAGAGCGTCAGCGGCGGCAGGAAGCGCGCCGCGGCGGGCGTCATCACGGGCTGAACGGTCGCGCCGGCGCGGCCGAGCGCGCGGGCGACCTCGGCGGCCTTGTAGGCCGCGATGCTCCCGGTGACGCCGAGGACGATGCGGGCGCCGTCGAGCGGGCCCGTCACCTAGCCCTCCGTCTCCGCCGACGGGTCGGACGGGGCGGGATTGCGGAAGTAGAGCTCGCCCGTCTCCATCTCCTCGATGGCGGCGGCGGTCGCCTTCGGGCGGCGCTCGTACTCGAGCGAGATGCGGAGCTGGTCCTCGTTGGAGCGGATCTCGTCGGCGGGGTCCATCGAGAGGTCCTCGAAGTAGACGAGCTTGGCGTCGAGCTCCTGCTTGGTCTTGGCCGAGAGCTGCTGCGCGCGGCGCGAGAGGATGGCGACGGTCTCGTAGAGGTTGCCGGTCTCAGCGGCGAGTGCGGTCGTGTCGAGGGTCTTGATCGCCATGGGGTCGGGAGCGTGCGTGGAACCGCACAGGGTACGCCGGACAGCTGCGCGCGGGCCGCAAAGAATGTCCGAAGGGTTCTCGTGTCCGGTCTGGACGTGGCCGGCGCATCGTCCCCGAGAGGTAGCCCGGGATGGCGAACGAGCCTCCCGAAGACTGGACGCCGGCTCAGGCGTCGGCGCGGTGGGACTCGAAGTAGCGCGCGGCCGCGATGAAGCGCACGACGTAGTCGCGCGTCTCGCGCGGCAGGTCCGCCCGGATGTCCCAGAACGTCGCCACGTCGCCCGTGCGGCGGCGGTAGGCGGCCGTGAGGCGCCCGACGCGGCCCGGGCCGCAGTTGTACGACGCGATCGCGAGCTGCCAGTCGCCGTCGAAGACCTGCGCGAGGTCCGAGAGGTAGCGCGCCGCGGCCTCGGTCGAGCGGACGGGGTCGCGGACGCTCCACGCGTCGAGCCCGTACTGCGCGCCCGTCTCGGGCATGAACTGCCACAGGCCTGCCGCGCCGACGTAGCTCGTCGCCGACGGGTCCAGCGCGCTCTCGATCACGGCGACGTACTTGAGCTCGTCCGGCATTCCGCGCCGGGCCAGGGTCTGCTCGATCATCGGGAAGAGGTAGGTGCCGCGCGCGACGACGCCGGCGAAGCGCCCCGAGACGACCTCGGTCTGCCGGTCCACGAGGCCCGCGGCCGACGCGGGGAAGCTCAGGTGCGCCGGGACGGCCAGCGTCCGCCGGAGCGCGGCGACGCGCGACCGCATCGGCGAGTCCGGGGCCTGCTGCAGCGCGACGGGCTGCACGAGGGCCGGGCGCATCGCGCGGCGCGCCTCGTCCTCGGCCCGCAGGTACGCGAGCACACTCTCGACCTCGGCCGAGTCCGCCGCGGCGACGTCGTCGTCGGTCTGCGCGGCGGGGGCGAGGGCGACGGGCCGGTAGCCGGCGCGCGCCGTGTCGGCGAGGGCGATGGCGGGCGTGGCGGCGATGGCCGGGGCGGCGATGCCGGGCGTGGCGGCGAGGGCCGGGGCGGCGAGGACGACGAGCGCGAGCAGAATCGAACGGAGCACGGCACGGGCAGGCAGGCGTGCCCCCGGTATCGGCGGGCCCCGCGCCGACACAAGCGCCGACCGGCTCGGGCGTTCGAAGAACCCCACGGGCCCGTCGCGGCGTACCGCCCTCGCGACCCGCCCCCGACCGATGCCGCAGGCCCTGACCATTCTCTTCGTCGACGACGAGCCGGACCTCGTCCCGCTCATCCGCCAGACGTTCCGCCAGCAGGTCCGTGACGGATCGCTCACGCTCGCCTTCGCCGCCGACGGCGTCGAGGCCCTCGAGGACCTCGCGGAGCACCCCGAGGTCGAGGTCGTCGTGACCGACATCAACATGCCGCGCATGGACGGGCTGACGCTGCTCGGCCGCCTCGGCGACCTCGGCCGGCACATGAAGGCCGTCGTCGTGACCGCCTACGGCGACATGGAGAACATCCGGACGGCGATGAACCGCGGCGC
>JBBSUZ010000214.1:0-5848 GCA_038233965.1 Rhodothermales bacterium
CCCGCCGCCGCCCCCGGGGTGGCGGGGCGGGCCCCCTACCCCGCCGGGTCGCGCGCCCCCGGGGTGGGGCCCCCGGCCGTGTAATTCGCGTCGTCCGGTGCGGGTCAGACGGCGTCGAGGGGGGCGAACGGCGGCGGCTCAGCGACCGGCACCGGATCGGGCGCCGGGTCGGCCGGGCGAGACGTCGGCTCGGGCGGGCGGGGCGGCGTCAGTCCGCCGGCGTACCAGTCGACCCGGCGCGAGAGGTACATCACCGCCGCGAGCGTCACGAGCAACCCGAGGCTGCCGAGCAGCAGCGCGTACTGCTCCTGCTGGAGGAGCACGTAGAAGTAGCCGTAGAACAGCGCCAGCAGGCCCCCGACGAGCCCGGCCAGCCGCCAGCCGCCGAAGACGGCGCGCGCGTAGAGCGTCACGAGCCCGAGAATCGCGACGGCCGCCAGCCCGTACGCGCCGTCGAAGGGCATGTACTCGGCGAAGGCGAGCAGCAGCAGGTAGAACAGCGTCACCGCGAACCCGACGAGCAGGTACTGGATCGGGTGGATCCGCGTGTCGCCGAGGATCTCGACGAAGAAGAAGGTCAGGAACGTCAGGAAGACGAAGAGCATGCCGTACTTGGCCGCCCGGTCCGTCTTCTGGTACTCGTCCACGGGCAGCAGCAGCACGACGCCGAACGCGGACGGGCTGCCGCCGGGTGCCATGTCGACCTCCGACTCGTAATCTGGTGCGTAGCCGCCGCGGGACGGCGCCCGGCCGCTGAACCGGGTCGGGTTGCCGAACTGGCCCGTGAAGAGCTGCGGGTAGTTGCGGTTGAGGTGCAGCACCTTCCACGACGCCTCGAAGCCGCTCGCGGTAACCGTGCTGGTGTCGGGCAGGAAGGCACCCGTGAAGCTGGGCGTGTCCCACGGCGACGTCAGCCGCACCGTCGTCGTCTTGCCGACGGGCAGCACGCCGAGGGAGCCACTGCCGTTGAGGTTCAGGGTGAAGGCGAAGCGTGCGCCCTGCGGCGTGAGCTGGACGGGCACGCTCACGCCCGAACTGAACACGTCGGTCGTGGCGATGCCGGGGTCGGCGTCGCGCGTCGTGCCGTTCCAGTTCACGCGGATGCCGTCGCGGAGGCCGGCCATGTCCGGGATGCCGATCTGGAGAAACGCCTCGTCGGTCCGCAGCGCGGCGGCGGGGACGCCGAGCGAGGCCGCGTCGAACACGGGAAACTGGCCGGTCACGGCGAGCTGCGCGTTGTACAGCACGACCTTGAAGATGCCCCGCTGGCGGACCTGCGGCTCCATCGTGCCGGTCACGTCGAGGCGGTCCGGGAAGAGGTGCACGTAGCGCGTCTCGGACGTCGTCGCCGCGTCCGTGCCCGAGCGGGTCTGGACGGTGTACGGGACCGTCAGGACGGGCCCGCCGAGCGTCTGCTCCTGGCCCCACTGCGCCGAGACCTCGCGCCGCGCGCCGTCCCGCAGCGACTCGCGCTCCGAGATGAGCCCGCCGAGCATCAGCATCGGCACGAGCAGGACGAGAATGATCGCGCCGATGGCGATGATCTTGAACGTGACTGACTTGGTGACGGCCGCCTTGTCCGCGCCGGCACGCGCGTCAAGGCGCGTCGGGCGCGGACGGTCGGGATGCAGAGGGCCTGGCTGCGGAGCGTCGTCGGGCGGGAGGAGGGGGGCGTCCATAGCGTGGGCGGGTGGGTGGAGGCGATGATAGGGCGCAGACCCTCGATGGGTTGCAGATCTGAAAGAGGTTTGCAAAATAAAGTGCGTGACAGGCGTCACTCTGGCTCTCCAGCGGTACCCTGGGGTGCGAGGGCGGGTGGACCCGGCGCCCTTTCCAGCCGAGATTGAGACGACGTCCCGCACATCCTCCCCGTCGCCATGGAGTCGACCTCGACCGACGTCGCCGACGTCGTCATCGTCGGTGCCGGCCTCGCCGGCCTCGTCGCTGCCCGCCGTCTGAGCACGGCCGGGCACGCGG
This sequence comes from Rhodothermales bacterium, assembly GCA_038233965.1. Lineage (GTDB taxonomy): Bacteria > Bacteroidota > Rhodothermia > Rhodothermales > Rubricoccaceae > DASVSE01. The sequence goes on from JBBSUZ010000214.1 coordinate 1,978, forward strand.
TGGCCGTGCTCGAAGCGCGCGACCGCGTCGGCGGCCGGCTCCGCACCGACAGCGTCGAGGGCATGCCGCTCGACCTCGGCGGGCAGTGGGTCGGGCCGGGGCAGGACCGCGTGCTCGCGCTCGTCGCAGAGTTCGGCCTCGAGACCGTGCGGACATACGACACGGGCGACAACCTCTTCCACTGGCGCGGCAAGGGCGTCCGCTACGCCGGCAACGTCCCGCGTCTGAACCCGGTCGCGCTGCTCGACTTCGCGCAGGCGCAGTGGCGGTTCGAGCGGATGGCCCGGCGCGTCCCGCTCGGCGCGCCGTGGCAGGCGCCCGGCGCGCGGGCGCTCGACAGCGAGACGTTCGAGACGTGGGTCCGCCGCGCGACCGCGACGGCCGGCGCGCGCGAGCTCTTCCGGCTCTACGCCGAGGCCGTGTTCTCCGCCGACGCCGCCGACGTCTCCGCCCTGCACGCCATGTTCTACACGCACTCCGGCGGCGGCGTCGACTCGCTGACGCGCGTGACGAACGGCGCGCAGGAGTCGCGGCTCGCGCTGGGCGCACAGACGCTGTGCGACCGTCTCGCAGCCGGCCTCGGCGACCGCGTCCGGCTGAGCCGCCCGGTCCGCGACATCCTGCAGGACGCCTCGGGCGTGACCGTGCGGACCGAGCAGGGGAGCGTCCGCGCCCGCCACGTCGTCGTCACGGTCCCACCCGCGCTCGTCGCCCGGATCACCTTCGACCCGCCGCTCCCGGCCCCGCGCGCCCAGCTCATCCAGCGCGTCCCGGCCGGCAGCGTCATCAAGCTCCAGGCGATCTACGACGCCCCGTTCTGGCGTGCCGACGGCCTCTCCGGCCAGGCGACGAGCGACGTCGGGCCGGTCAAGGTGACGTTCGACAACTCCCCGACGGACGGCCATGTCGGCGTCCTGCTCGGCTTCATCGAAGGGCTCGACGCCCGGCGGGCCAGTGCGCTCTCCGAGTCCGACCTCCACGAGGCGTTCGTGACGTCGGTCGCCCGCTACTTCGGCCCGCAGGCGCGGACGCCGAATCAGATCGTCCACTGCGACTGGGCAGCCGAGCCGTGGTCCGGCGGCTGCTACGCGGCCCACTTCGGGCCCGGGACGTGGACCTCGTTCGGCCCGGAGCTCCGTCGCCCGGTCGGGCGCGTCCACTGGGCCGGGACCGAGACGGCCGAGCGCTGGTGCGGATACATGGACGGCGCCGTCGAGAGCGGCGAGCGCGTCTCTGCCGAGGTCCTCGCCCTGCTCTCCACACCGCCCAGCGTATGACGCCGCCCGACGCTCCGCACGACGCCTACGCCGTCACCCGCGCGCTCGCGGCGCTGCCGCACCGCGGCTCCGGGACGCCGAACGAGGCCCCGACGCTCGCGCTCGTCGAGCGCCTGCTCCACGCGGCCGGCGCGACGACCGAGCGGCAGACGTTCCGCGCCCCGCGGACCTACCACGTCCCCGTCGCGTGGCTGACGGCCGGACTGGCGACCGCGCTGCTCGGCGCCCGCCGGCGTCCGGGCGCGGCGCTGGCGCTCGGCGCAGCGGCGGCAGTCGCCGGCGCGCGCTTTCTCGACTGGCGCGCGGGCGGCCTCACCCGCCTCCCGCCGCAGCGGACGTCCGCCAACGTCGTCGCGCGCTGGCCCGAGGCCACGGAGCCGGCGGGCCGGCGGACGGTCGTGCTGATGGCGCACCACGATTCGGCGCCCGTGTCGATGTTCTACCGCGACCGGTTCCGGGCCGGCTTCCAGACCAGCGTCCGATTCTCGATCGCACTCATGGCCGCGTCGGTGGGCGTCATCGCAGCAGAGGTGCGCGCGCGAACGCCACGCCGGGCCCGCACGAGGCGCATTGTGCGCCAGGGACTCGCGGCGTACTTCACGGCTCAGCTCGGCCTGCTGCTGGCCGACTTCGCCCGCTACGGCTACACGAACGGCGCCAACGACAACGCGTCGGGCGTCGGCGCAGCGCTGGATCTGGCCTGCCGGTTCGCCGCGGAGCCCATCGCGGAATGGGACGTCGAGGTCGTGCTCACGGGCGCGGAGGAGCACGGCATGATCGGCGCGCACGCCTACTTCGAGCGCGAGCACGCCCGGTTCGAGTCGGGACAGGCCATCCTGCTCAACCTCGACACGGTCGGGCGCGGGCAGGTGACGGTCGCCGTGGAGTCCGGCACGCTCACGCGGGTCCGCTACCGCGGGCGGCTGCTCGACGCTGCCCGGCGCGTCGCGGGGACGGACCCGCGCTTCGGTGGCACCGTGTTCATGGCGTGGCGCCAGGCCGATGTCGACAGCGTCTGGTTCGCCCGCGCCGGCACGGACGCGCTCACCGTCGCCACGACGACGGAGGACCGGCTCATGCCGCACATCCACCGCCCCGAGGACGACCTCTCGAACGTCGACCCGGCCGACCTGCGCCGCGCCGTCGCGTTCGCCGAGGCGGTCGTCCGCGAGGCGACCCGCGTGGGCTGAAAGGTCCGGACGCACGAGCGCCCCGGCGGCCGAAGCTGCCGGGGCGCTCTGTGTCAAACGCTCCGAACGGTTACGCTGTCGGCTCGGCGTCGCCCTCGTCGACGACCTCGAAGTCGGCGTCCTGGACCGAGTCGTCGGCTGGCGCGCCGGTCGGGGCCTCGGCGCCGTCCCCGGTGCCGGAGGCGGCCTCCTGGGCGCGGTACAGGTCCTCGCTCGCCGCGGACCATGCCGCGTTGAGCTGCTCCATCGCGGACTCGACCTGCTCGCCGTCCTGAGCGGCGTGGACCGTCTTCAGGCGCTCGAGGCCGGCCTCAATGGCCGCCTTCTTCTCCGCCGGGAGCTTGTCGCCGTAGTCGGCGAGGTTCTTCTCGGACGAGAAGATGAGCGAGTCGGCCTGGTTGAGCTTCGTGATCTGATCCTTGCGCTTCTGGTCCTCACCCGCGTGCTCGCGGGCAGACTTGCGCATGGCCTCGATCTCCTGCTCCGAGAGGCCCGAGGACGCCTCAATGCGGATCGACTGCTCCTTGCCCGTCGCCTTGTCCTTGGCCGAGACCGACAGGATGCCGTTGGCGTCGATGTCGAATGTGACCTCGACCTGCGGCAGGCCGCGCGGAGCGGGCGGGATGCCGTCGAGGTGGAAGCGGCCGATCGTGCGGTTGTCGATCGCCATGGCGCGGTCGCCCTGGAGCACGTGGATCTCGACGGACGGCTGGTTGTCGCTGGCCGTCGAGAACGTCTCGGACTTGCGCGTCGGGATGGTCGTGTTGGCCGTGATGAGCGCCGTCATGACCGAGCCGAGCGTCTCGATGCCGAGGTTCAGCGGCGTCACGTCGAGCAGCAGCACGCCGGTGACGTCGCCCGAGAGGACGCCGCCCTGGATGGCCGCGCCGACGGCGACGACCTCGTCCGGGTTGACCGAGCGGTTGGGCTTCTTGCCGAAGAACTGCTCGACGACCTCCTGGATCTTGGGGATGCGCGACGAGCCGCCGACGAGGATGACCTCGTCGATGTCCTCCTTCTTGAAGCCGGCGTCCGAGAGCGCCTTCTGCATCGGCGGGATCGTGCGCTGCACGAGGTCGTCGACGAGCTGCTCGAACTTGGCGCGCGTGAGGTCGATCGTGAGGTGCTTCGGGCCCTCCTGCGTCGCCGTGATGAACTGCAGGTTGATCGTCGTCTGGGCGGCCAAAGACAGCTCGATCTTGGCCTTCTCGGCGGCCTCCTTGAGGCGCTGGAGCGCCATCGGGTCCGTGCGGAGGTCGATGCCCTCGTCGCGCTTGAACTCGTCGGCGATAAAGTCGATGAGGCGCTGGTCGAAGTCGTCTCCGCCGAGGTGCGTGTCGCCGTTCGTGGACTTTACCTCGAAGACGCCGTCGCCCAACTCGAGCACGGAGATGTCGTAGGTAC
>JBBSUZ010000215.1:0-5845 GCA_038233965.1 Rhodothermales bacterium
CCCGAGGCTGTCGCCACGGCCGTCGCTGAGGCGCTCGGGTCCGGCGCGCCGGTCGTCGCGACGGGCAGCGTCGCGCGTCTTCTCGCACGCCTCGCGGGCTTCGGCACGTCCGCCGGGACCCCCCGCGTGCCGATCAGCGTCGTCTCGGAGTGGGCCGAGCGTCTCGTCGCGCTCACGCCGTCCGAGGCGCTCGCCATCGACCCGGACACGCTCCGGGGCCGCGAGGACATCGTCGCCGCGGCCGTCCTCGTGCTCCACACCACGCTCGCCGCGCTCGGCGCGGACGCCTACGTCACCGCCCGCGGCGGCCTCCGCCACGGCCTCGCCCTCGCCACCGCCGACTGATATGTCCGACTCTCCCGTCCCCGCCGCCCCCACGTCCAGCGGCGTCTCCGCCGTGAAGCACATCGTCGCCGTGGCGTCCGGCAAGGGCGGCGTCGGCAAGAGCACCGTCTCGGCCAACCTCGCCGTCGCGCTCGCGGCCCGCGGCCTGCGCGTCGGGCTGATGGACGCCGACATCTACGGGCCGTCCGTGCCGCTCATGTTCGGCGTCCCGCCGGACGAGAAGCCGCGCGTCAACGACGCCCGCGAGGTCGTGCCGCTCGTGCGCCACGGCGTCTCGCTGCTCTCGATGGGCTTCCTGACGGACGACCGCCGCGCCGTGATCTGGCGCGGGCCGATGGTATCGTCCGCCATCCGGCAGTTCTTCGGGCAGGCCGCGTGGGGCGAACTCGACATCTTGATCCTGGACCTCCCGCCGGGCACGGGCGACATCCAGCTCACGATCGTCCAGACGGTCCCGCTCGCCGGCGCCGTCCTGGTGACGACGCCCCAGCCCGTCGCTGTGGCCGACGCCCGCAAGGCCGTCGCCATGTTCGGGCAGGTGGACGTCCCGATCCTCGGCGTCGCCGAGAACATGAGCTACTTCTCGCCGCCGGACCTGCCGGACCGCCGCTACGCGCTCTTCGGCGAGGGCGGCGGGCGCGGGCTGGCCGAAGAAGCCGGCGTGCCCCTTCTCGCCGAGATTCCGCTGGAGCAGGCCACGCGCGAGGCGGGCGACATGGGGGTCCCGGTCGTCCTCCGCGAGCCGGACGGCCCCGCCGCAAGGGCCTTCGAGACGCTCGCGACGAACGTGCTGGAGGCGCTGGAGCGGCGCGCCGGCGAGCCGCAGGCCCCGCCCGTCGAGATCCTCTACCGCTGACCCGGGAGCGGCGCGGCGCAACGCTTGCAGAAGCGCGCGTCCGCGTCGTGCGTCGCGAGCCCGCACGTCGGGCAGGAGCGGATGACGGCGCCGGGGGCCGCGCCAGCCAGAGCGGCTGTCGCGCCCGCGGCGCGGTTCAGCTCGACCGTCACGATGCCAGTCGGGACGGCGATGATGCCGTAGCCCATGATCATCAGCACGAGCGCGAGCGCCTGCCCAAGCGGCGTCTGCGGCGAGATGTCGCCGTAGCCGACCGTCGTCAGCGTGACGACGGCCCAGTAGACGCTCACCGGGATCGACGTGAAGCCCGAGTCCGGCAGGCGGCTCTCGATGGCGTACATCAGCGCCCCGATGACCGTCACGACAGTCAGCACGGTGACGACGAAGACGAGGATCTTGCGGCGGCTGCTCGCGAGCGCGCGCCCGAGCGTCTCGGCCTCCGTGAGGTACGTCGCGAGCTTGAGGATGCGGAAGATGCGCAGCACGCGCAGGATCCTGACGACGAGCAGCACCTGCGCGCCGGGCACGAAGAAGCTCACGAACGTCGGCAGGACGGAGCCGAGGTCGACGAGGCCGTAGAAGCTCCGCGCATACCGGACGGGCCGCTGCACGACGGCGAGGCGCACGAGGTACTCGACCGAGAAGAGAATCGTGAAGGTCCACTCGGCGATGAGAAACGCCTCGGCGTGCCGCGCATGGATCGACGCGACGCTGTCCAGCATCACGACGGCCACCGACGTCACGATGGCCGCGATGAGGAGGAGGTCGAACGCGCGCCCGGCCGGCGTGTCCGACAGGAACACGACGTCATAGATGCGCCGACGGAGGCGGCCGGCGGCGGGTGCGAGCTCGGGCATCGGGCGGCGGGGCGGGCCGGGAGAGTCTACGAGCCGCAGACCGTCACGGGGCCGCCTGGAGGCGCTCGGCCCACGCGCCGTGGATCTCCTCGAAGACCTGATCCAGGCCGACGGTGATGTCCCAGCCCGGGTAGTGCGCGCGCGCCTTCGTCAGGTCCGAGATGTAGCAGATGTGGTCGCCGGAGCGGTTCTCGTCTGTGTACGTCGCGTTCATCGGCTTGCCCGAGAGGGCCTCAGCGCGGGCGAAGGCCTCGAGCATCGAGACCGAGTTGTCGCGGCCGCCGCCGAGGTTGTAGACCTCGCCCATGCGCGGTGCCTCGATGAAGCGCGCGATGAAGCGGGCGACGTCCGTGGCGTCGATGTTGTCGCGGACCTGCTTGCCCTTGTAGCCGTAGACCGTGTACGGCCGGCCGGTCGCGTTGCAGCGGATGAGGTAGCTCAGGAAGCCGTGCAACTCGACGCCCGAGTGGGCCGCGCCAGTGAGGCAGCCGCCGCGCAGCGCGCAGGTCGGCAGGCCGAAGTAGCGGCCGTACTCCTGCACCATCACGTCCGCGGCCACTTTGGAAGCGCCGAAGAGCGAGTGCTTGGACTGGTCGATGCGGAACGTCTCGGGGATGCCGCCGGCGAAGGCCGGGTCGGCGTAGTCGTAGCGCGTCTCGAGCTCGTCGAGCGCGATCTCGTTGGGCGCGTCGCCGTAGACCTTGTTCGTGGAGAGGTGCGCGAAGGGCGCGTCGGGCGCGTGCCGGCGCGTCGCCTCCAGGAGGTTCAGCGTGCCGACGGCGTTGGTGTCGAAGTCGTCGAACGGGATCGCCGCCGCGCGGTCGTGCGACGGCTGCGCCGCGGCGTGGACGACGGCGTCGGGCTTGACCTCGGCGAGCAGGCCGAGCACGCCGTCGCGGTCGCGGACGTCCAGCTCATGGTGCCGGAACGCGCCGTGGTGCGTGTCCTCGAGCCGCTTCTGGTTCCACCGCGTGTCGCCCTCGGGCCCGAAGAACACCGCCCGCTGGTTGTTGTCGAGCCCGTGGACGGTCCAGCCGGCATCGATGAAGTGCTCCGTGACGGCGGAGCCGATGAGGCCCGACGAGCCGGTGACGAGAAGCGTGCGGTCAGACAAGAGGATGGAGGCTGTGGGATCGGGGATGGGGAAACGCGGGGCGATTCTGCGCATCCCGCATGCCCGGTCCCGAATCCCGTCGGACGGACGGGTTGAGTCAGGCTGAGGTCAGGACCCGCTCCATCCGGTCGGCGATGGCGGTGATGGGGAAGGCGGTCTCGGCGTAGGCGCGGGCGTTGCGGCCCATCGCGTGTCGAAGATCGCTCTGCGCCATCAGCGTCTTGGCGTGCGCGAGGAAGCCGGCGGCGTCGTCCGGCGGCACGACGAGCCCGGCCGCCTCGCGGGCGACGATGCGCGCGGCGAGGTTCTCCGTCGGGACGGCGAGCAGGACCGGGCGGCCGCCGCAGAGGTACGCGAGCACCTTGGACGGGACCGAGAAGACGCCGGCGTCGGGCTCCAGCACGGCGACGAGCACGTCGGCCGCCGCCATCGCCTCGGGCATCTCGGAGAACGGCTTGAAGCCGCGGACGTCGAGGTTTGGCAGGCCGCGGGATGTCGCCTCGGCGCGGAGGTAGTCGGCACCGGGGCCCTGCGAGAGGACGACGACGCGGACGGGCAGCGGGGCCGTTCCCGGCCCGCCGTCGACGCTCCGGTCGCGCGTAGCGATGGCGAGGTCGAGCAGGAGGTCCGGGTTGTGCTTGAGCGCGAGCGTGCCGGCGTAGAGGAAGACGAACGCGCCGTCCAGCCCCGTCTCGCGCGCCCACGCGCCCGCCGGGTCGGCGAGCGGCAGCTCCTCGACCGGCGCCCAGTTCTCGACCGTCGTCATGCGGGCGTCGGGGACGCCCCAGCCGCGCAGGATCGGCGCGAAGTCGTCCGTGATGGTGACGACGTGGTCGGACTGGCGCAGCATCCGCGCCTCCAGCCGCACGTAGTGCTGCCCGACGAGCGCGCCCGCGACAGGGATCTTGCTCCGCAGGATGCGCTCGGCGGCGATGCCGATGATGTCCTGGAGCCAGAAGACGAAGCGCGCGTTCTGGCGGCGCGTCTCGCGCAGGAGCATCGCCTGGGCGTCGAGCGGCGTGTTGGCCGAGAGCACGACGTCGGGGCGGAAGCGGCGGGCGGCTTCCGAGACGAGGCGGCCGTACTCGCGCTCCTGCAGGAAGCGGCGGCCGAAGTTGTACTTCTCGAGCGGCCGGCCGAGAGTGAGGCCGCGCGTCTCGAAGCCCGCCGGGTCGTCCGGGCGCGGCGCCGTCGCGCCGCCGGGCGTCGTCGTCAGGGACGCGCAGTGCGTGTGCAGGACGTCGTGGCCGCGCCGCGCGAGCTCGCGCGCGAGCTGGACGGGGTAGGGGTAGCCGCCGAAGTCGTTCGAGAGAATGCGCATGGGCCGGAAACAGGGACGCGCGCCGCCGGGACAGCCGGGGCGCGCGTCGGAGAGTGCCGCCGAGGCGAGTGGCGCGAGGGTGACTTGAACACCCGACCTCAGGGTTATGAATCCTGCGCTCTAACCAGCTGAGCTACCGCGCCAAGACGCTGATGATAGCGCCCGCGGGCGCGGACGGCCAATCCAAGGTTTGGGGAAAGCGTGACGGTTATCGATAAATCCGTTATTGCAAATTTACCCATGACCGATGGTCCGGATGACCACGACGTCCCCCGATTCCGCCACCCGTAGGTGCTCAACACTTCGACGTCCGTTCTTACGCCGCCTTCCGGACGGCCTCGATGACGTCCGTGTGCACGCGCGGGTGGAACGGGCTCGGGACGAGCTCGCCCGGCGGCGCGAGGTTCGAGATCGCCTCGGCGGCCGCCACCTTCATCGCCGCCGTGATCGCCGGCGCGCCGACGTCGAGCGCGGCTTTGAAGAGGCCGGGGAAGGCGAGCGCGTTGTTGACCGAGCGGCCGTCGGCGGCGAAGATGGCGCCGGCTTCGAGGGCGGCTTCGGGCGTGATCTCCGGGACCGGGTTCGAGAGCGCGAGCACGATCTGGCGCGGGCGGATCATGTCCGGCCGGATGAGCCCCACGACGCCCGTCGTCGCGATGAGGATGTCGGCCTCGGACGCGGCCTGCGCGAGGTCCGGCGACGTCCGCCCGCCGCGGCGCTCGAGGCGCTCGCGTGCCTCAGCCGACGGGTCCACGCCCACGACCGGGAAGCCGGCGTGCATGAGCAGGCTGGCGATGGCCAGCCCGGCCGCGCCCAGCCCGACCTGGACGCAGAGCAGGTCGCGGCGGTCGGGCTGGCCGACGTGGCGCAGGGCCGACAGGACGGCCGCGAGCAAGACCGTCGCAGTGCCGTGCTGGTCGTCGTGCATGACCGGCTTGTCGAGCCGGCGCACGAGTTCGTCCTCGATCCAGAAGCAGTCCGGCGTGCGGATGTCCTCGAGGTGGATGCCGCCGAACGTCGGCGCGATGCGGCAGACGGTGTCCACGAACGCCTCGGGGTCCGTCTCGTCCACGAGGATCGGGATAGCCGAGAGGCCGACGAAGCGGTCGTAGAGGACCGCCTTGCCCTCCATGACGGGGAGGGCCGCGAGTGGCCCGATGTCGCCGAGCCCGAGCACGCGCGTGCCGTTGGTGAACACGCCGACCGTCTGCCCGACGGCCGTGTAGCGCCGCGCGAGCGCCGGGTCGCGCTCGATCGCGCGGCAGACGCGCGCGACGCCGGGCGTGTAGAGCGTCCGCAGGTCTTCCAGGGTCTCGACGGGCGTCGTGCGGCCCGAGCGGATCTTGCCGCCG
>JBBSUZ010000216.1:0-5801 GCA_038233965.1 Rhodothermales bacterium
CGTGCTGGAGCGCCCAGTAGACGGCTCCGTACGCCTTGAGGTGGTCCGTCTGCGTGTCGTCCATCGGCACGAGGGTGGACTGGGCGCTGGCGGCCGGGAGCGCGGCAGCGAGCAGGACGGCGAGGACGAGGCGGCGCATCGGCGGGCGGTCAGGACGCGGCACGCATCGCCCGGAGGCGTTCGCGCGCGTCGGGGGCGAAGAGGGAGCCGGGGTAGCGCTCGAGGAGAAGGGCGAGACGCGCCATCGCGGCCGTCCGGTCGGCGAGGTCGTCCTGGGCGATGTCCGCTTGCAAGACGAGCGCGCGGTCGCAGAAGAACGAGAGCGGGACGTCGGCGGCGAGGCGGTCCAGCGTGGCGACGGCGTCGGCGGGGCGGCCGAGGCGGCGCTGGGCGCGGGCGGAGAGGAAGAGGATCTCGTCGGCGAGCGGGCCGTCCCCGACGACGGTGCCGAGCGAGTCCAGCGCGACGAGGGCGACGGCGTCGCGGCCCTGACGGACGAGCAGGCTGGCGGCGGCGTAGGCCTTCAGCGTCGCGTTCGTCGAGTCGGCGGAGGACGGCTCGCCGGCGTTCTCGTTGAGCGTCACCCGCAACGCGATGGCGTCGTTGGTCGCGTCGGCGGCGGTGTTCTGGTCGATGGCCTCGACGCGGGCGAGGGCCGAGAAGACGTAGCCCTCGTAGAAGTCGACGAGTGCGAGTTCGAAGCGCGCCTGCTCGGCGAGCCGCCCGGTGCCCATCGCCTCGTCGACGGCCTGGAACCGTTCGCGGGCCTCGTCGAGACGCCCGGCGCGGACGGCGACGTCGCCCAGATCAAGACGTGCTTCGGCGGCGACGGTCGCGTCCGGACCGTCGGCGGCTTCGTTCAGGAGTGCTTCCGAAGCAGCGTAGTCGAGGTAGACGTCGCGCGTGAGGCGGGCGAGCGTAAGCGCGGCGCGCGGCGCGGCCGGATGGCCAGTTTCGTTGTCGCGGAAGGCCGTGAGGTCGGTCCGGGCGGCGTCGGCGAAGGGCGTCGGGCCGGGCGCGCGCTCGGCAGTCGCGTGTGAGCGGCGCTCGAGGAGCGCGGCGCGGGCGACGAGCGCGTCCGGCGCGACGCGGCCGTCGGCGTGGCGCGTCAGGATCTCGTCGAGTGCGCGGGTGGCGGCGTCGAGCGCGCCAGCAGCTTCGGCCGTCGCGGCGAAGGCGAGCAGCGACTGGCCGTCTTCGCGGTCGAGGCGGTCGAGCGCGCGGATGCCGTCGAGGGCCGCGTCGTAGTCGCCGCGTTCGAGGGCGAGGAACGACGCCAGTTCCCGGTAGGCGCGGTTGAGCGGGTCGCGCGTCTGCGCCCGCTCGACGGCCGTGCGGAGCGCCTCGGGCGCGCCGGCGCTGGCCAGCATCCGCCGGAAGCGCGCCTGCACGGCGGCACCCGACTCCGGGCGGTCGGCGAGCGCGTCGAGGTAGAGGTCTGCCGAACGGCCCACGTCCCCAGCCTGCGCGTACAGCGTGGCGCGCTCGAAGCGGAAGGCGTCGGGGCGCCCCATCGCCTCGCGACCGCGTTCCAGAACAGCCGCGGCGTCGGCGTAGCGACGGCCGGCCGTGAGGGCGTCGGCGATGGCGCGGAGCGTCTGCTCGTCGGCCGGGTCGAGGTCGAGGGCGCGCGTGAAAGACGCCGTCGCATCGTCGGGGCGGTTGGCGCGGAGCAGGACCGCCCCGCGCTCGACGAGCGACCCGGACGTCGCCGTCCCGAGTCGGCGCTGGACGAGCAGCAGGGCGTCATCCACGCGGCCCGCGCGCTCATACGCCTCCTGCAGCTTGATCTCGACCGGGACCGAGCCGGGCGTTTCGGCGGCGAGCCGCTCGAGTATCGCGACGGCCTGATCCACCTGTCCGCTGCCGAGAAGCGAGACGGCGGCGGCATAGGCGTCGCGTCCGACGAGGCCGTCGCCTGATGGGGCGGCCTCGACCGACACCGCGCCGCCGACGGGGGGCGGAGCCGGCGGCGTCGCCGGCTGGGCAGACGCCGCGGCGGAGAGCGCGAGCAGCAGGACGGCGACGGGGACGCGCACGGCGGGGAGAGAGCGGGGACCCGCCGAGGGTACGGCGGGCGGACGGGTATCTTGACCATCCAAACGCCGCCCCGGCCCCGTTCGTGCCGGGGCGCCCGCATGCTCCCGGACCTTCGCCCGCCCGCTCCCCGTCCCGTCGGCACGTGCCGCGACGTCGTCGTGCTCGGCTCGACGGGGTCGATCGGCACCCAGACGCTCGCCGTCGTTGCCCGCTTCCCGGACCGCCTCCGCATCACGGGTTTGGCGGCGGGCTCGGACTGGCGGGCGCTCGCCGAGCAGGCCCGGACCGTCCGCCCGGACGTCGTCGTCATCGCAGACAACGCGGCATACGCCGATCTCGGCGAGGCGTTGAAGGGGACCGGCATCCGAGTCGAGGCCGGCGCCGCCGCCATCGAAGCCCTCGCGCGGACGGGCGACGTCGTCGTGGCCGCCATCGTCGGCGCGGCGGGCGTGCGTCCGACGCTCGCGGCCGTCGAGGCCGGCAAGACCGTCGCGCTGTCCAACAAAGAGTCGCTCGTCGTGGCCGGCGCGCTCGTCGAGGCCGCGGCGGCGCAGTCGGGTGCGACGGTCGTGCCCGTCGATTCCGAGCACTCGGCGCTGTTCCAGTGCCTCGTCGGCGAGCCGCCTGAGACGGTCGAGTCGATCACGCTGACCGCCTCGGGCGGACCGTTCCGCACGCGCGACGCGGCCACGTTCGGCGCGATCACCGTCGCCGAGGCGCTCCGGCACCCCAACTGGGCCATGGGCGCGCGCGTCACCATCGACTCGGCGACGCTGATGAACAAGGGCCTCGAGGTCATCGAGGCGCGCTGGCTCTTCGGCGTCCCGGCCGACCGCATCGCCGTCGCCGTGCACCCGCAGTCTGCCGTGCACTCGCTCGTGACGTTCGTCGACGGCTCGACGAAGGCGCAGCTCGGCGTGCCCGACATGGGCGTCCCGATCCAGGTCGCGCTGTCGTATCCCGAGCGCTGGCCCGCGCCGTTCGCGCGCCTCGACCTGACGGCGATGGCCACGCTGGACTTCGCGCCGCCGGACCTCGCCGCCTTCCCGTGCCTCGGGCTCGCCTATGCCGCGCTCCGGGCCGGCGGGGCCGCGCCCGCCGCGATGAACGCCGCCGACGAGATCGCCGTCCGGCGCTTCCTCGACGGCACGATCCGCTTCACCGACATCCCGCGCGTCGTCGAGGCCGGCATGGCCGCCGCCGACGGCGCCGACGACACGTGCGCCGACGGCCTGCTCGACGCCGACGCCCGCGCCCGCGCATTCGCCTCCGAGGCCTGCGGATCCGCCGGCTGAACTCTGCGCCGCGCGGGTCGTATCCGCGCTCACCTTCTTTGCAGACCACGGCCGGTTCGAGCTCCGTTTCGCCTGGCCCAGACACCCCACTATGGCCTTCCTCCTCACGTCGCTCTCGACGATCTTCTGGCTCGCCGTCGCGCTCAGCATTCTCGTCTTCGTGCACGAGATGGGCCACTTCCTCTCGGCGCGCCTCTTCGGCATGCGCGTCGACATGTTCTCGCTCGGCTTCGGGCAGGCGCTCGTCAAGAAGCAGATCGGGCAGACCGAGTACCGCGTCGGCTGGCTGCCGCTGGGCGGCTACGTCAAGATCGCGGGCATGGTGGACGAGTCCATGGACGTCCCGTACCTGCTCGAGCCCGAGCTGGACGCCGACGGCAACGCGGTCGTCGACAAAAAGGGCGAGCCCGTCATGATCCAGACGCTGGACGCGAAGGGCAAGCCGATCCCGACCGAGTCCGAGCCGCAGCCCGACGAGTTCCGCGCCAAGCCCGTCTGGCAGCGCATGATCGTCATCTCGGCCGGCGTCGTCTTCAACCTCATCCTGGCCTTCGTGATCTACACGGGCCTCGCGATGGCGTACGGCCGGGCCTACACGCCCGCCGAGAACGTCCGCCTGGACGTCCGCCCGAACACGATCGCGGCCGAGATGGGCCTCCGCCCGGGCGACCGCGTTACGGCCGTCAACGGCGAGCGCGTCGAGGACTTCGAGGACGTCTTCACCCCGACGACGCTCGGCGCCGATCCGCTCAAGCTGACGGTGGACCGCGGCGGGCAGACGGTCGAGATCACGGGTCCGGACGAGCTCATGACGCGCCTGTCGCGCGCTCAGCGCACCGCGACGGACGCCGGCGAGGAGCCGTCGTTCGGGTCGCTCTTCGGCGCCGAGCCCGCGCTCCCGCCCGTCCTCGCGAGCGTCTCGCCCGGCTCTGCCGCCGAGGCTGCCGGCCTCCGCGTGGGCGACCGCATCACGGCCATCGACGGCCAGGCCGTCCCGTCGTGGTCGCGCCTCACCGAGGCCGTGACCGGCTCGGGCGGCCGCGAGCTGCGCGTCCGCTGGACGAGTGCGGACACGACGGCGCTCGTCAACGGCGCCGGCGAGCCCGTCCCGGTCGTCGCCACGACGGGTGGCATGAAGACGTACGAGACGCTCGTCGCGCCGCGCCAGTCCGGCGAGCGCTACATCCTCGGCATCCTGCCCGACGATACCGGCCTCGGCGTCCGCTACGAGCGCTTCGGCCTCGGCGAGGGCATCGCGGCGGGCTACCACCAGGCCGTCGCCACGACGTCGACCTACGTCGGCTTCATGGGCAAGCTGTTCACCGGCCGCGAGTCGGTCCGCGAGAACGTCGGCGGGCCGATCATGATCGCGCAGCAGTCGCGGCAGGCCGCCGAGCGCGGCGGGGCGTCGTTCTGGAGCTTCGTCGCCATCCTGTCGGTCGCCCTCGCCGTCTTCAACATCCTCCCGATCCCGGCCCTCGACGGCGGCCACCTCGTCTTCCTCGCCTACGAGGCCGTCGCCCGCCGCGAGCCGTCGCTGAAGGTCCGGATGGTCGTCCAGCAGATCGGCCTCTTCCTGATCCTCGCCCTGATGGCGTTCGCCGTCTTCAACGACGTCTCGCGCTGGATCGGATAGACGAGGCGGTCCGGGGTACGAGGTTCTGGGTACGGACTTCGCCACCTGTCCAGTGGACGTACCCCGAACCTCGAACCCCGACCCTTTGCCCGGACCCGTTCAGCTCTCCTCGACGCCGCAGACCGCCGACGACGCGGCCGCGCAGCGCGCGCTCCAGGCGCGCGGCGAGATCCCGGCGCACATCGCGTGCATCATGGACGGCAACGGCCGCTGGGCCAAGGCCCGCCGCCGGACGCGCGTCATGGGCCACCACGAGGGGGTCCTCTCGGTCCGCGACATCACCGAGGCCTGCGCCCAGCTGGACGTCCGCGACCTCACGCTCTACACATTCTCGACTGAGAACTGGAACCGCCCCGCCGCCGAGGTCACGGCGCTGATGGAGCTGCTCGTGCGGACGCTCCGCAAGGAGGCCGACCGGCTCCACGCCAACGGCATCCGATTGAACGCCATCGGCGACCTCTCGCGGCTGCCCGCCCGCGCCCGCCGCGAGTTCGACGAGGCGATCGCGCTCACGGCCGGCAACGCCCGCATGACGCTCACGCTGGCGCTGTCCTATGGCTCGCGCTGGGAGATCACCGAGGCCGTCAAGCGCATCGCGACGGCCGTCCGCGACGGCCGCCTCGACCCCGACGCGATCACGGAGCAGACGGTCACGGATGCGCTCCTCACCGCTGGCACGCCGGACCCGGACCTGCTCATCCGGACGGCGGGCGAGATGCGGCTCTCGAACTTTCTCCTCTGGCAGATCGCGTACACCGAGCTCGTCGTCACCGAGCGCTTCTGGCCCGACTTCCGCCGCGAGGCCCTCTACGACGCCATCCGGTCCTATC
>JBBSUZ010000217.1:0-5755 GCA_038233965.1 Rhodothermales bacterium
CGGCCTCGCGGTCGGCGAGCCGGCGCGCGGCGTCGCGGCCGCCGACGGCGGACCCGGCCCAGCGCGCGAGCGACTCGACGAGCGCGGCGTCGGCCTCGGTGAACGAATCGGCGCGGGGCTCGCGGCTGAGGCCGAGGAATGTCCCGACGGCGCGGCCGCTGGCAAAGACCGGCGCACCGATGTAGGTCCCACACGGCGCGGTCCCGTCGTGGATGGCGATCGGTCCGTCGGCGAGGACGGTCGTGGCGCAGAGCAGGCGGGAGACGTCGGCCGGGGCGGGCGGCAGTACGCCCTGGGGGTCGTAGGCGGCCTCGGGCGTCCAGTCGCCATCGTCGATGCGCGCGAACGCCGTCGCCTCGAGGCCGAGCGTCTCGGCGAGGCCGTGGAGGGCGACGGCGAGACGCTCGTCGAACGTGCCCGGGTGCGTCGCGACGCGGTGGAGCAGGCGCGCGCGCTCCCTCTCGCCCGACGACTCCGCCTCGGCCGCGCTGGCAGGCGCCTCCCGTCTGTGAGCGTCGGACGGGACGAGCATCGCCGCGATGGTGACGGCGTCGGCGAAGGCGGTGACCCACGACGCGTCGCGGTCGTCGGGGATGCCGAGCGCGAGCAGGGCGGACGCGCCGGCGCGCTGCCCGGCGGCGAGGCGGGCGCCATCGGCCACGGCGGAGACGTCGAACACGACCAGGGTGTCGCTCAGGGCCGCCGCCAGCGCCGGCAGCGCCGTGCACGGCTCCCCGACGGCAGCGACGAGCCGCTCGGACCCGTCGGCCGTCGTGTACAGATGGACGGCAGACGCCCCGAGGCGGTGCTGGATCAGACGCAGGCCGGCCTCGACCGACGGATCTGAGGACGGCGAATGCAGGTCGGTGGTCGGCACGGGCGGCAGAGCGAGAGTGCCCCCGGTATCGGCTACGGTCTGCCCATCTTTAAACCGACACGCACGTGTTCACAGCATGAGCGGGCGATCCGATCACCGCGCGACCGTCAGCGGCTGGGTCGACCGCAGCGCGCCCGCCTCGGCGACGACGAAGTAGAGGCCCGACGCGAGCCCGTCCGTCGGCACCATCACCGCCGTCTCTCCCGCCGTGCGCGGCGCGTGGGCGACCGTGCGAACCGTCCGGCCGCGGCCGTCGACGATACGGACGGTGACGTCGGCGGCCTCGGCGAGCGTCAGGCGGAGCGCGGCGCGGCCGGTCCGGACCGGGTTCGGGTGCGGCGCGCCGAGCGAGAGCCGCGCGGCGGCACCCGGCGCCTCGCCCGCCCCCACGCTCCCGACCTGGACGGTCCGGCTCGTCGTGTAGATGTAGTCGCCGGCGGAGTTGTTGCCGTTGCCGTTGAGGTCGCCGCCGTTGGCCGCGTTGCCGGCGGCCGTGAACGTGACCGTGGCCGGCGAGGTCGGGGCCGTCCAGTCGAAGGTCCACGAGGACTGGAGCGCGCCGGGCGTGCGGTGCGTCACCGTCGCGGGCGAGCCGAACGTCAGGCGCGTGTTGGATGCGTCCGTGATCGTCGGGGTGCCGGCCGCCTCCCCGTCGGCGGTCTTGAACGCGACCTCGAAGCCCTGCCGGCGGCCCGTGGCCGAGCCCGGCGCGGGCGTCGTCGTGTTGACGACGGTGACGGTGACCGGGACGGTCTGGCCGGGCTGGACGGCGGCCGGGACCGCGACCGAAACGCTGCCCGTGCCGCCGTTGAGCGGGTACGAGTCGTGGCAGCCCGAGGTCGCGCAGGTCCGCTGGATGCCGTTGTCGACGTTGGAGCCGTCGAAACCTCCGGGCGAGCCGGACGGGTAGGTCGCGGCGGGCTGCGGCGCGACGGCGACAGCAGCGAGGGCGAGCCCGACGGCGGCGGCCGGGAGGGCGAGGGCGCGGAGGAAGCGGGTCATCGACGTGCGCTAGCGGGCGCGAGCGAGGCGGAGGGTAGCGCGGCCGCCATCGGCCGTGGAGAGGCGCACAAGGTAGACGCCGGGCGCGAGATCCGTGCCGTCGACCACGACCGGGCGGCGCTCGCCCGCGGCGACGTCGGCGTCGAGCAAGACAGCGATCTCGCGGCCGAGCGCGTCGGTCAGCGTCATCTGCATGCGGCCCGAGACGGCCGGCGTCAGCTCGACGACGGCGCGGTCGCGGAACGGGTTGGCCGTCGCGAGGTGGAGCAGCGGCGCCGCGGCGCCCGGCGCGCCCTCCGAGGCGGTCGTGGTGGCGACGAAGCGCTGGATAGCTCCATTCTGGCGCATGAGGTAGACCTCGCCCGCCGCGTCCTCACCGAACGCGATCAGGTCGGCCGCGGCCGTCGAGAGCGTGCGGCGCGTCGCCGTCGTGCCGTCGTAGGTCAGCGCCCAGACGTTGCCCGAGCAGTAGTCGCCGAAGAGGTACTGTCCGACGAGGTCCGGGTTGCGGCTGCCGCGGTAGACCGGGCCGCCCGTGACGGAGCAGTTGCCGCCGGCGTGCGTGTACTCGTAGATCGGGTCCGTGAAGCCGGTCCGGTCGCAGCCCGTGGACGGGATGTTGCAGTGGAGGCCCTCGGCGACGCGCCAGCCGTAGTTGCCGCCGTTCGTGATGAGGTCGATCTCCTCGTACGTGTTCTGCCCGACGTCCGCGCCCCAGAGCACACCCGTGGCGCGGTCGAAGGAGAACTTGGCCATGTTGCGGAGGCCGTAGGCGTAGATCTCCTCGCGGAAGCCGCTCGTGTTGCCGGCGTACGGGTTGCTGGGCGGGATGCCGTAGTTGAGGCCGCCCGCCGGGTTATCGACGTCGAAGCGGAGCAGCTTGCCGAAGAGGAGCGTCCGGTTCTGGGCGCGGTTGCCGGGGTCGTTGCCCGAGCCGCCGTCGCCGAGCGAGAGGTAGAGGTAGCCGTCCGGCCCGAAGGCGAGCTTGACGCCGTTGTGGTTCGAGAACGGCTGCACGACCTCGAGCAGGATCTGGGCCGTGGCCGGGTCGAAGACTGCCGGGTTCGTCGCCGAACGCGTGTAGCGCGCGAGGACGGTCCGCCCGTTCGTCCGCCCCGAGTAGTGGACGTAGAGGTAGCCGTTGGTCGCGAAGCTCGGGTGGAACGCGATGCCGAGGAAGCCCTGCTCGCCGCTGTTCTGGACGAGCGCGGTGACGTCGAGCACCGTCGCCGCCGTGTTCGTGGCCGGGTCGATGGCGCGGACGCGGCCCGCCTTCTCAGCGACGTAGACGAGGCCGGAGCCGTCGTTGGCGTGCGTGAGTTCGATCGGCTCCGAGAACGAGAGCCCCGGGAAGGCCGTCTCGAGCGCGCCCGTCGTCTGGGCGTGTGCGCCGGCCGCGACCGTGACGGCGGCGGCGAGGGCCGCGAGCAGGAGAACGGATCGGACGGTCGTGCAGAGCATCGGCGGTGGAGCGGGTTCAGATGGGCGAAGTATAGAACCGTAGCTTGGCGATTCACAGACCCCGACCGCTCCCGTGCCGCGTTTCTGGCTGTTTTCGTTCGCGTTCGCGATGCTCGCCGCCGCCGGCTGCGGCACGCCGGGCCCATCTGCGCCGCCGCTCGACCGCGCCGCTCTCCAGGCCGCGTGGACGTCGTGGACGGCCGAGCGCGACTCGCTCTTCCGCTCGCCGCAGAGCCCGCTGTCGCCGCCCGAGCGCGCCGCCTTCGCCGGCCTGCCGTACTTCGCCTACGACAGCACGCTGGCCGTGCCCGCCGCGCTCGTCCCGGCCGTCTCCACCGACACCGTCTCGTTCCCGACGTCGACCGGCGAGTTGCGGCCGATGGTGCGCGCGGGGCAGCTCGTCTTCACCGCCGGCGGCGTCGAGCGGCGGCTCGTGGCCTACACGCAGGTCGGGCCGGACGCGACCGGCGAGCTCTTCGTCCCCTTCCGCGACGCGACCTCGGGCGGCGAGACGTACGGCGGCGGGCGCTACCTGGACCTGCCCGTCGCCCCGCTCGGGCGCTACGCGCTGGACTTCAACCGCGCCTACCACCCGTACTGCGTCTACTCGGACGCCTACTCGTGCCCGCTGCCGCCCGCAGAGAATACGATGGCGCTGGCCGTCCGCGCCGGTGAGCGCCTCCGTCCAGAGCCCTGAGGCAGAGCCCTGAACGCGACGCCGCCCGCTCAGCCGAAGCCGAGCGGGCGGACGATGTCAGGACGGCGAGATCAGTCCCGCTCGCGGATGACGCGGCGGTAGTACTCCTCGAGCGTCTCGCCGGGGCGCGGGCCGGCGCGGTCGGGCTGGCGCGTCGGCGTCGTGCGCCCGGCCTGCCCGCTGCGGCGGTCGTCGCGGCGGTCGGTCCGGCTGCGGTCTGAGCCGCTGCGCTCGCCGTCGTCGCGACCGCGGTCGTCACGGCGGCGGTCGTCGTCACGGTCGCGGTTGTCGTAGCGGCCGCGGTCGTTGTTGCGGGTGTCGTACTGGCCCCGGTCGTCGTAGCGGCCACCGGCGCGGACATAGCGGCGGTAGACGTCGGCGTCGCGGCGGCCAAGGATGCGCTCGATGTCGCGGTCGGCCGACGACCAGAAAGAGCGCGCGGCACCGCTCTCGCCCGAGAAGCGGCGCGGGAACGGATAGACGCGGCTGTGGTCGCGCGCGTTGGTGCGCTCGAGCAGGCGCGCCGTGCGGTCGGTGAGCAAGTCGCGGATGCGGCGCTCCTGGCTGGAGCCGATCCGGAGGCTCGCGTCGACGCGGCGTGCGTAATCGGCGGCGTCGGACGAGATGCGGCGGTACTCGCGGGTGCGCGAGTAGTCGTCGGCGCGGCCATAGCCGCCGTCTGACGTGCGGCCGTTGCCTGTGCGGTTGTAGACGTCCTGGATGGAGCCGAGGTCGGCACAGCCGGCGAGCGCGACGAGGGCGGCGCCGAGAAGGATCAAGCGGGACATGGCGGCGGGAGGAGAGAGGAAACGTGCGCCGGGTGATGCGCCGATAGGAGAGCCGCCGTCCGGGCGGGCGGCGTCACATCCTGCGCTCCAATCGCCGTGCCACCCTCCCGAGCGGCCATTTCTGGCGTTCGCAGCCATGCGATGTCCGCGATGCCGGACACGTGCGACGCTCCGGCGCTACGCCTCAGCGTCCTCGGGCTCGTCTTCCTCCACCTCGTCCGACTCGACCTCGTCGCCCGCTACGCCCAGGAGGGCGTCGAGGTCGATCTCGCGGACCTTCAGGCCGAGGTCCGTCGACGTCTTCGCGCGCTCGAGTTCCTCGAGCAGGAACGGGGCTGTCGGCGAGTCCGCGATGCCCTCGGGCGGGCCGGCGTAAAGGAGGCGGCCGCCGCCGGCGCCGCCGGCCGGGCCCATGTCGAGGATCCAGTCGGCCTGCTTGGCGACGTCCATGTTGTGCTCGATCACGAGGACCGTGTTGCCCCGGTCTACGAGCGCCTGAAGCACGACGAGCAGGTGGCGGACGT
Source organism: Rhodothermales bacterium (assembly GCA_038233965.1). Taxonomy (GTDB): domain Bacteria; phylum Bacteroidota; class Rhodothermia; order Rhodothermales; family Rubricoccaceae; genus DASVSE01. The sequence goes on from JBBSUZ010000217.1 coordinate 5,350, forward strand.
CCTCGAAGTGGAGCCCGGTCGTCGGCTCGTCGAGGATGTAGAGCGTCTGGCCGGTGCCCGGGCGCGAGAGCTCGCGGGCGAGCTTCACGCGCTGCGCCTCGCCGCCCGAGAGCGTCGTCGCCTGCTGGCCCAGGCGCAGGTAGCCCAGCCCGACGGCGTCCAGCGTCCGCAGGATGCGCGCCATGCGCGGGACGGCGTCGAAGAAGGCGACGGCCTCGGCGATGGGCATGTCCAGCACCTCGGCGATGTTCTTGCCCTTGTAGCGCACGCCCAGCGTCTCGGCGTTGTAGCGCTTGCCCTTGCACGTCTCGCACGTGACGTAGACGTCCGGCAGGAACGCCATCTCGAGCTTCATGATGCCCGCGCCCTTGCACGTCTCGCAGCGCCCGCCCTTGACGTTGAACGA
>JBBSUZ010000218.1:0-5749 GCA_038233965.1 Rhodothermales bacterium
CCGATGCCGAGGAGCGGGGTGATGAGCAGCCCGGCGAGAAACGCGCCGACGATGCCGACGACGATGTTCAGGATGAGGCCCTGCTGGGCATCCGTGCCCATGATCTTGCTTGCGATCCAGCCGGCGAGGCCGCCGACGATGAGCCAGATAATAAAGTTCATGTCCGTAAGGTCAGGTGAGAGAGGAGCCGCAGAGGGAGCGGACGCCTCTCACACGCGGCACATGCCCCTTAGGTTCACCGGGGGTTCAACTTTGCTGCGCCGAGCCCCGCGAGGCGGCCCGTCGCCCATGCCCAGAGGAAGTTGTAGCCGCCGATCGGGCCGAACGCGTCGAGCAGTTCGCCGCAGATGAAGAGGCCGGGCGCGCGGCGGCTCTCGAGCGTGCCGGGGTCGACCTCGCCGAGCGGGACGCCGCCGCCGGTGACCTCGGCCTTCTTGTAGCCCTCGTCACCCGTGACGGGCAGCGGGAAAGCGGCGAGCGCCGTGACGAGCCGGCGGCGCTCGTCCTTCGTCAGTTCGGCGCGCGCGCGGTCGAGCGGGACGTTCGCGTGGTCCATCAGCGCGTCCGCGAGGCGCGTCGGGACGTGCGTGCGGAGGGTTGCGGCGACGCTGCCCGCCCCGGTCACGCGGAGGGCGGCGTCCCACGCCGAGGCGTCCAGGTCGGTCCACTGCACCTCGACCGCCTGCTCGCGGCCCGCCATCCGCGCCAGCGTCGAGACGTGCGAGACGTCGAGGACGGACGGGCCGGAGTAGCCGCGGTGCGTGAACAGGAAGCCGCGCGGGGCCGGCGCGGGGCCCCTGGCGCCGGGCGTCCGGATGCGGGCCGGCAGCGAGACGCCCGACAGGCCGACGTGCGGCGCCGGCCCGCCGCCGTCGGGTGCGGACGTCAGCGGCGTCAGCGCCGGGTACGTCGGTGCGAGGGTGTGGCCGACGCGCTCGGCCGCACGCAGGCCGAAGCCGTCGCTGCCCGTGTTCGGGACCGAGAGGCCGCCCGTCGCCAGCACGACGGCATCGGCGTGCAGGGCGTCCGTCGCCGTCTCGACGCGCCAGCCGCCGGGCGCGGCGTGCAGGCCCGTCACGGCCGTCGCGAAGCGCATCTCGACGCCGGCCGCATCGCACGCCGCCGCGAGCGCGTCGCGGACGTCCGATGCGCGGTTGGACGCGGGGAACAGCTTGCCCGTCTCGGGCTCGAGCGCGAGACGGACGCCCAGGTCGTCCTCGAAGAAGGCGCGCTGCTCGGCGAGCGGCCACGAGCCGAGGATGCGGCCGAGCACACGCGGCGACGACGCGCTCACGAAGCGGCCGGCGTCGACCTCTCCGGGCAGCACGTTGCAGCGGCCGCCGCCCGAGACGACGATCTTCTTGCCGCCGGATTTCGTCTTCTCGATCAGCACGACGCGCGCGCCGGCGCGGGCCGCGAACAGGGCGGCGACAAAGCCCGCCGCGCCCGCCCCGATCACGCAGACGGTCTGCTTCGCTCCGCGGTCAGACACAGAACTCGGCCGACCAGTCGGCGTGGCCGCGGCCCGACTGGCAGCGCACCTGCTGGCCGGCCGCGTGGACGTGCCAGCCGTCCGCCCGGCGCACGAGCACGACGCGCGTGCGCTGGTCGCGGACCGAGTCGTCGGCCGCGTCGGCCAGCGTGACCATGACGACGGCGACGCGGCCGTGCTGGCGCAGCGTCTCGACGATGGCCGGCAGCTGGCCCTCCTCGGTCGTCCCGAAGGCGTCGCGAGCGACGGCCTCGGGGTCCGGCCCGGGCGGCGTCTCCGCGGTGTCCTCGCCGGCCTCGACGAACGAGACGGCCCCGACGTTGGCCGCGTCGTCGGCCGGGTCGAGCGGGCGCAGCGAGCCGACGAGCGTCTCGACGGCCTCGGGCGATGCGGGCTGGCACTCGTCCGTGCGGGACGCCTCGGCGCGGACTGCCAGCACGTCGGCGCCGAACCACTCGGTCGCGACGCGGCCGTCCTCCCAACCCTCGGCGCGCTCGCCGGCGACGCCCCAGCCGAGCCGCGCCGGCCCGTGCATCGGGACACCCGCCACGCGCACATTGCGCTCGTACGGCGGGTCCTGGACCATCACGTCGCCCAGCCCTTCGGACGCGCCGACGAGGCTCAGGCACGTCCCACGGTCCGTCCGATACGCGATCTCGTACTCGGGCCAGGCCGTTCCACCGCCGACGGTCGAGTCGGCCGTCGCGCTGACGAGCGTCCAGCCGGCGGGCATCGTCGGGACGTAGATCGGCACGCCGAGCGCCGTGAGGGCGTCGGCCTGCTCGCGGTCGAGCCCAGCCGCCTCGGCACGCGACACGGGCGCCTCGGCGGCGGCGGTGTCTCCAGGCTGATCCGGATCGGGCGGGACGCCGCTGTCGGTCGTGCAGGCGGCGAGTCCAACGAGCGCGATGAGGAGGAATCGGGCAGGCATCAGGTCGCGGTGAGAAGCGCCTCGCGGAAGGCGCGGACGTTGGCAGCAGCGTCGCCCGAGAACACGGCCGAGCCGGCGACGAGCGCGTCGGCTCCGGCGTCGATGAGCGTTCGGGCGTTGGCCGGCGTCACGCCGCCGTCGACCTCGATGCGGACGTCGAGGCCGGCCGCGTCGATGGCCGCGCGCAGGCGCCGCACCTTGCCGACCGCGGCGGGGATGAACGCCTGCCCGCCGAAGCCGGGGTTGACCGACATGACGAGCACCATGTCGACGTCGGCCAGAATCTCGCTCAGTGTCTCGATCGGCGTCGCCGGGTTGATGGCGACGCCGGCGCGGCAGCCCGCCTCGCGGATGGCGGCGACGGTCCGGTTGAGGTGCCGGCACGCCTCCTGGTGGACCGTGATCGAGGACGCGCCCGCCGCGGCGAAGTCGTCCAGGAAGAGGTCCGGGTTCTCGATCATGAGGTGCACGTCGAGGTCGGCGCCGTGGGCCTCGGCGAGCGCGCGGATGCCGCGCATGACGGGCGCGCCGAACGAGATATTGGGCACGAAGTGGCCGTCCATGACGTCGACGTGGAGCCAGTCCGCACCGGCGTCGAGCGCCTCGCCGAGGTGCTCGTTGAGGCGGCCGAAGTCGGCGGCGAGGACGGATGGAGCGAGGATCATCGAGTCGGGCGGGGCTCGGCGGCGAGGACGGATGGAGCGAGGATCATCGAGTCAGGCGGGGCTCGGCGGCGAGGACGGATGGAGCGAGAATCATGCGTGCGTCTGAATGGGAGTGTCCTCGACTTCGCCGCCGACGGGGCCGTAGAAAAACACCCACGTCCCGAAGTCGTCGGTGACGTCGGCGAGGTGGTGCGGGACGCCGGCGGCGACGAACAGCACCTCGCCGGCCTCGACCGGCTGCGGCGTGCCGTCGCACACGAACGAGCCCGAGCCCGTCGCGACGACGTAGACCGCGTCGCGCGGGTGCGGCGCGAGCACCTCGCCCGGTACGACGAACGCGGCGGCGAGCGAGCCGTGGCGAAACAGCGTCGCGTGGGCTGTGCCCGACGTCTCGCGTGCGGCGAGCGCGGCGGCCAGCCCGGCCGCCGCGGTCATCCGGCCATTCATTTCTGCGAGACCGCGCGCGCCGCCTCGGCGACTGCCTCGGGCGTGAAGCCGAGCGAGGCGTAGCCTGCCGCGCCGGGCGCCGACTCGCCGAAGCGGTCCAGCGCGACGACGCGCCCGTCCAGCCCCGCGACGCGGTACCAGCCTTCAGACGCGCCCGCCTCGACGGCAACGCGCGCCCGGACGGCGTCCGGCAGGACGGACTCGCGGTAGGCGTCCTCCTGCTCGAAGAAGAGCGAGACGCACGGCATCGAGACGACGCGGACGTTCAGGCCGTCGAGCCCTTCCTTCGCGGCGATGCACAGGGAGACCTCGGAGCCGGCGCCGACGAGGATGACGTCCGGCGTGCCGTCGCAGTCGTCGATGATGTAGGCCCCGCGCGTCACGCCGGCAGCGGCACCGGTCACGGAGCCGGCGAGCGTCGGGAGGCCCTGGCGCGAGAGCGCGAAGGCCGTCGGCCGGTCCGTCTGCTCGAGGGCGACGGCCCACGCAGCCGCCGTCTCGTTGGCGTCGGCGGGGCGCATCACGAGCAGGTTCGGGACGGCGCGGAGGCCGGCGAGCTGCTCGACCGGCTGGTGCGTCGGGCCGTCCTCGCCCAACCCGACCGAGTCGTGCGTGAACACGAAGACGGTCGGCGTGTGCATCAGGGCCGCGAGGCGGACGGCGGCCTTGGCGTCGTCCGAGAAGATGAGGAACGTGCCGCCGTACGGGCGGACGCCGCCGTGCCGCGACATCCCGTTCATGATGGCCGCCATGCCGAACTCGCGGACGCCGTAGTGGACGTAGTCGCCGCCGGGCGTGCCGGCCTCCATGCTCGTCATGCCCTTCGCGAGCGTGTTGTTGGACGGCGTGAGGTCGGCCGATCCGCCGATGAGGTCCGGGATGACAGCCGCGAGCGCGTCGAGCGTCGCGCCGGAGGCCTTGCGCGTGGCCATGCCCTTGGCATCCTCGGGGAAACTCGGCAGCGCGTCCTTCCAGCCGTCGGGCAGGTCGCCCGTCATGCGGCGGCGGAACTCGCTCGCTTTCTCGGAATCGGCCGCGTCGAGGCGGGCGGACCACTCGGCGTGCGCCCGCTTTCCGCGGTCGGCCTGCTCGTGGAGGAGCGTCAGGGCGTCGTCGGGGACGTAGAACGTCGGCTCCTGCGGGATGCCGAGGTTGTCCTTGGTCGCCGCGAGCTCCTCGGTCCCGAGCGCGTCCGAGTGGATGCCCGACGTGCCGGCGTGGTTCGGCGAGCCGAAGCCGATGGTCGTGCGGCAGCAGATGAGGCTGGGCCGGTCCATGACGTTGCGCGACGCCTCGATGGCGTGCGCGACGGCCTCGTTGTCGTGCCCGTCGACGTCGCGGATGACGTGCCAGCCGAGCGCCTCGTAGCGCCCGGCGACGTCCTCGCGGAAGGCGAGGACGGTCTTGCCGTCGATGGTGACGTGGTTGTCGTCCCACAGCACGACGAGCCCGCCGAGGCCCTGCGTGCCGGCGAACGACGACGCCTCGTTCGAGACGCCCTCCATGAGGTCGCCGTCGGACGCGATGACGTACGTGTGGTGGCTCACGACGAGGTGGCCGTCCGCGTTGAAGCGGGCCGCGAGGTGCCGCTCGGCGAGCGCCATGCCCACGGCCATCGAGATGCCCTGCCCGAGCGGCCCGGTCGTGGCCTCGACGCCCGGCGTGTGCGTGACTTCGGGGTGGCCGGGCGTGCGCGAGTGGAGCTGCCGGAACTGCTTCAAGTCCTCGATCGAGAGGTCGTAGCCCGAGAGGTGGAGCAGGCTGTAGAGCAGCATCGAGCCGTGGCCCGCCGAGAGGACGAACCGGTCGCGGTCCGGCCACGCCGGGTCGCTCGGGTCGTGCTTGAGGAAGCGCGTCCAGAGGACGGTCGCGGCGTCGGCCATGCCCATCGGCAGGCCCGGGTGCCCGCTGTTGGCGGTCTCGACGGCGTCGATGCTCAGGCCGCGGATGGTCGTCGCCGTCGCGGTCTCGAGGCGCGCGCGCTCCTCGCGCGTGCGGTCCGTGGCGGGCGTGGTCTCGGTGTCGGTCGTCGTCGCGTGGTCGGCCATCGGGTCGTCGGGAGAGGGTGCCCGTGCCTACCCCGCACGCCGCCGGCCGGTTCTCCCACCGATCAGAGCAGCGCCTGAGCGTCTCCAGCGCACGCGGCGGCTCCGAGGAGCGGGATCGTGTTAAGGGTGATCCCTGCGGCGAGCTCGGCTGGCGTCTGGACGCGGA
>JBBSUZ010000219.1:0-5736 GCA_038233965.1 Rhodothermales bacterium
GAACTCGTTTCAGGATCTGCGTTTCATTCACTCGTCACGAAAGGCAAAAGGCAGATCCTGAAACGAGTTCAGGATGACAAGGAGAGGGAATGATGGTCGGAAGAGAGCGTGCGGGCGGGACGTCGCCGCCAGTCGGACGTCGCCGCCAGTCGGACGTCGCCGCCAGTCGGACGTCGCCGCCACGTTGTAGAGACGCCCCGCTGCGGCGTCTATCCCGCCCCGGATGCCACGACGCTCCCAACCGACGTCACCGCGTCGTCAGCACCAGGCCGTCGTAGGCGAGGCGGACGCCCGGCGGCAGGAGCGCGTCGCCCTCGGCGTGCGTCACGGCGTGCGTCATGTGCACGAACCACGTCTCGGCCGCCCCGACGCGCGCCGCCACGGCGGCGGCTTCCTCAAACGACAGGTGCGTCGGGTGCGACTCGGGCCGCAGGCCGTCCAGCACCAGCGTCGTCACGCCCTGTAACGCCTCGACTGTGGCGTCCGGCACGGCCTTGACGTCCGTGAGGTAGGCGAACGCCCCGATGCGGACGCCCATCACGTCGACGCGGCCGTGGTGGCCGAGGACGGGCGTGACGGTGACGGCAGCGTCTGGCGACGTCCGGGAGCGGACGACGAACGGCGTGCGACCGTCCGACGCGTGGAGGTCCAGCACGGACGAGCCGGGGTAGGCGCGGTCGAAGATGTAGCCGAACATCTCCTGCAGAACCACGCCCGACGCGGGCAGCGCCCAGACCGGCGCGGGCGTCTTGTTGACGTAGAAGAACGGCCGCAGGTCGTCCAGCCCGACGACGTGGTCGAAGTGGTGGTGCGTCACGACGAGCGCGTCGACGGCCTCGATGCCCGCGCGGAGCGCCTGGACGCGGAAGTCCGGCCCGGCGTCGATCTGGATGTGGACATCGCCGGCCGCCGTGTGCGCGACGACGTGCGCGGACGTCCGCGTGCGCGCGTCGCGCGGATCGCCCGACGTGCAGACGGCGCAGCGGCAGCCGATGATCGGGACGCCGGTGGACGTGCCCGTGCCGAGGAGCGTCGCGGTGACGCCGAGCAGGGCGGGGACGGGCGGGTCGGGAAGCGGCGTCACGTCTCGTCGGGCGCGTCGCCCGTGTCGTCGTCGGCGAGGTGCCGGTCGAGGCGGGCGAGCGCGTCGTCCAGCGCCCCCCGGACGGCGGGGCGGAGGTAGAGCCCGTCGTGCGGCAGCTCGCGCAGCGCGCCCGCGAGAACGGTCGCCTGCGCCTCGGGCGGGTGCAGCGCGTTCAGCACCACGACGTCGCGCCCGTCGACGGTGCAGCGCCCGCCGCGGAACGAGCCGCGCCCGCGCCGCACCGGCACGCCGAGGCGCTTCAGCGCGTCCTCGAACGCCGCGACCGTCGCAGGAGCCGTCATGGGAAGGCGGGATGCGGGATAGGGGATACGGGATGGGGGCTCTGCCAGACGCTCTGCCTATCCCTCATCCCGTATCCCGCATCCCCCTCAGAGGCTGTACTTCTTCAGCAGCGACCGCCCGGACTTCTCGTCGCGGATGTCGAAGGCGAGCGGGTCCAGCGCGGCGTCCTCCTCGATGCGCCACGGGATGTTGCGGACCGCGATGCGCCAGCGCGTGAGCACGCTGATGAGCCCGCGCTGGAGGTGGGTCAGGAACAGCGGGTGGACCCGCACGACGACGGGCCGGTGGCGGTACGCCTCATCGACTGTCCGGCGGTAGTTGTCCAGCCAGCCGCGCAGCAGCGCCGCCGCGGACTCGGGCGAGGCGGCGGGCTCGGGGGCGACGTCCTCGGCGTCGTCGCGGCGGCTGCCGCGGCGGGCGCGCTCGGGGCGCTCCGGCCGCTCGCCGCGGTCGTCGCGGGCCCGGTCATCGCGTGAGCGGTCCTCGCGGCCGCGGGGCTCGCGCGCCGGGCGCTCCTCGCGGGAGCGGTCGTCACGCTCCTCACGGGCATCGCGCGAGCGGGCCGGGCGGGCGTCCTCCTCGGCCGTCCCGCCGGGTGACCCCGGACCGGCGTCGAGGCCGCGGGCGTCGTCGCCCCGGCCGCGGCGGCCGCCGGCCTGCTCGATCTCGCCGGCACCGGCGCGGGCGGCGCGCTCGGCCGGGTCCGCCGCCGTGTCCTCGCCCTCGGGCTGGGCCGTGATCGACGGCCGCAGGCGCTGGCGCGTGATCTGGACGAGCCCGAAGTCCGACATCGGGAGCAGCTTGGTCACGGCGCGGTCCTTCTCGAACGCCTCCTTGAGGACGTTCGTCACCTTGCGGCGGTCCGACTCGAGGCGGAGGTCGATGAAGTCGACGACGATGATGCCGCCGAGGTCGCGCAGGCGGAGCTGCTTGGCGACCTCGCGCGCGGCCTCGACGTTGACCGAGATCATGTTCTCCTTCTGGCTCTTGCCGCGGCCGGCGCGGCCCGAGTTGACGTCGACGACGTGCATCGCCTCCGTCGTCTCGATGAAGAGGTAGCCGCCGCTCTTGAGGTTGACGCGGCGCGAGAAGGCCTCCTCGACCTGCTTCTCGATGCCGGCCGAGCGGAAGGCCGGCGTCGAGCCGCGGTGCAGCTCGACCTTGTCCGCCATGTCCGGCGCGACGGCCTTGACGTAGGCCTGGACGTTCTTGAACACCTTCGGGTCGTCGACGAGGATGCGGTCGAAGTCCTCGGAGAAGAGGTCGCGGATGATCGACGAGACCATGTTGACGTCCTCGTACAGGAGGATCGGCGCCTTGGCGCGGCCGCCGTCGAGCTTGGCCTCGATCGAGTGCCACTTCTCGATGAGCAGGCGGAGGTCGGTGTCGAGCGACTTGGCATCGCGGCCCTCGGCGACGGTGCGGACGATGACGCCGCAGTTGTCGGGCTTGAGCGACTGCGCGAGCGTCCGCAGGCGGCGGCGCTCCTTGGCGGACTCGATCTTCTTGGACACGGCGACGTAGTCGGCCGCGGGCACGAGGACGAGGAAGCGGCCGGCGAGCGAGATGTCGGTCGACACGCGCGAGCCCTTCGCCGAGATCGGCTCCTTGGTGACCTTGACGATCACGTTGCCGCCGCGGCGGAGGAGCTGCTCGTTGGACGGAACGGGGACGCGGCGGGCACCGGGTGCGCGGGGCGAGGACGCCTCGCGCGACGACGAATCGCGGCCCGATCCGTCACGGCTGGAGCTGTCGCGGCCCGATGTGTCACGGCCGGAGCCGTCACGTCCGTCGCGCGTCGAGCGGCGGCCACGCGACGTGTCCGGCGACTCGTCCGAGCGCGCCTCGGGCGCGTCGTCGGAGCGGTCGTCGTCAGCGGTGCGGGCGTCGTCCGAGCGGCCGCGCGTGGAGCGGCGGCCACGCGAGCGCGGCGCGTCGTCGTCCGACGTGTCGTCGGCGGGCGCGTCCGTCTCCGGCGCGTCGCTCTGGGCGTCGTCCGTCGCCGAGCGGCGCGTGGGGCGGCGGCGCGAGCGCGTCGTGTCCTCCTCGGCGGTGTCAGATGCGTCGTCGCTGGAGCGGCTGTCGGACGTCGTGGGCGCGTCGGGGCGCTCGTCGCGGCCGCGGCGGCGGCTTCGCGGGGCGTCGTCCTCGTCGGGCGTCGCCTCGGCGCGCGGCGCGTCGGGCTCCGTGCGAGCGGGCTCGGCGCGGGCCGGCTCCGGGCGCGACGGCGCGGGGCGCGACGTCGGGCGCGCACCCGACGACAGGTCCACGACGGCCAGGCCGCGCGGCCTGGGCTTCGCTGCCTCGGCCAGAGCCACTGTCTCGGCCGGAGCCGCGGGCGCCTCGGTGACGGGCGTCGTGTCGGCGATCTCCGCCTGGGGCGTGTCGGCGGCGGACGCGTCGGAGCCACCGCGCGTGCGACGGCGGCTGCGCGAGCGCGGCGCGTCGGACGTCGTGTCCTCGGCCGTCGCCTCGTCGGAGACCTCGCGGGCGGCACGGTCGGTGTCGACGCGGTCGTCCGGGGCATCCGCGACGGGCGTGGACGCCGGGGCCGGCGTGGCGGGAGCGGGGCGGTTGCGCGGCTGGCGGCGCGGGCGCGCCGTGGGCGCGACCGGCTCGTCGGTGGCATCGCCCGCCATCGCGGTGTCGGGTGCGTCCAGAGCGGCCGTCGCGCGGGACTCGGCCGAACGGCCGCGGCGCGAGCGGGACGTCGGCTCGGCCTCGGGTGCGTCGGCGGCCGTCTCGGCAGCCGGCATCTCAGCCGCCGCCGTGTCGTCGGGCGTCGCGGCGGGCTTGCGGGAGCGCGAGCGCTTCGGCTTCGGAGCCGCCTCGGTGACCTCGGCGATCTCAGCCGTCGTCTCGTCCTCGACCGGCGGCAGGTCGGCCGCGGTGCGCGGGGCGCGGGGGGCGCGGCGCGAGCGCGGCGCAGGCGTCTCGGTGACAGACTGGGCGACGGCCTCGGCGACCGGCTCCGACACGTCGGCGGGCGCGTCAGGCGCGGACGCCGACGGTGCGGCCGCCTTCGGTGCGGCGGGCGCGGGGCGGGAAGCGGGTTTGGGCGCAGACGTCTTCGACGGGCTCGACAGGTCGAGGACCATCATGCCGCGGCGGGACGGGCGCTCATCGCCCGCCTCCTCCTGCTCCTCCTCGGACGTGCGTCCGCGACCGCCGCGGCCGCGCGTCCGGCGGCTGCGCGTGGAGCGGCTGCGCGACGGCTCGGCCGTCTCCTCGTCGGCCGACTCGACCTCGAGGACGTCCTCGACGTCGGGCTCGGACTCGTCGTCGGCGATGCGCTTCTGCGGGGCGAGCGAGAGCACGGGCTCGTCGAGGCCGGGGACGTCCTCGCCGGACATCTTGAGCAGCTGCGGGAAGTTATCCGTGAGGTCCGAGAAGTGCAGGAACGCGTCCTGCTTCTCGCCGATGTTGACGAACCCCGCGCGGAGGGTGGGCATCACCTTCTCGACCTTGCCGAGGTAGATGTTGCCGATGGTGCGGACGTTATCGGGGTTCTCGACGTAGAGCTCGACGAGCTCGCCGTCCTCCACGATGGCGATTCGCGAGCGGTCCTGGCTCGCGTTGATGATGATTTGCTTCTTCAAAAGGGCAGGGGTGGGGTCGCCGGTCCGGGCCTGCGGCCGGGGCCGTGCAGCGTGCAGCGGCGCGGGGCGCGCGTCGTCTCTGAGACGGGCGGGCCGGGGCGGAAGCAGCGACGGGCGCGGCGCACACGTCGGGGCGCGTCGCCGGCCAGAGGGGCCGGGACGCGGCCCAGAGGGCGATCGCGCGGAAAAGGGACAGCAGAAGGGTCATGGGGCAGCGCCGGCACATCGCCGGGCGGGCTGCACGCGCACGCGGCACGAGAGGCCGGGTGGCGCGGGGCGAGACGAGCCGTCAGAGGTGGCTCGCGGGGCGTGCCGGGCCAGTCGGCCGGGCTGCGCCGTCTCGCGCATGCGAAAGGTACGCCGCACAGACCATGCCTCGTGTGCCCGAAGTCGTGCAGAACCGGAGAGAACGGTGGAGTGGAGCATCGGCCAACGGGAAACGGCCAACGGGAAATGCAAAGGCCAGACCGACCAGCAGCCGTGCCTTTCCCCGATGGCCGATCCCCGTTGCCCGGCCCAGCGGAACCGCTTCCGGCGGACGCGGCGTCCCCGTTCGAACTCTCCGGAAAGTCGTCCGCATGCTGTGCACGTGCGCGGTTGCCGGGCGAACATCGACGCCGGAGCCTCGTTGTCCCTGCATGCCCGTGGTCCGCTCCGCCCGCGGAGCCGTTCCCGTCTTCTCTCTATTCCCGACCGATGGCCGACACGTCCACCCCCGCCGCCCCGGCCCGCACGCGCGGCCTCGCCGGC
>JBBSUZ010000220.1:0-5731 GCA_038233965.1 Rhodothermales bacterium
CGCGTTCTGCTGCATCTGCTGCGGGAGGCCGCCCTGCGGCGTCGTCTCGCGGCGCATCTGCTCGACGGCCTGCGTCGGCGCGCGGGGGACATTTTGGAGGCGCTCCTGGAGCTCGCGGAGCGCCTCGTCGAGCGCGGCGGCGTCCTCGGCGGCGTCGCGCTGCTCCTGCGCCATCTGCTCGCGCTGCGCCTGTTCGCCACGCGGCTCCCGGCCCGTCTCGCCGGCGCGCTGCCGCATCTGCTCGGCCTGCCGCGCGAGCGCCTCCTGGCGCTGGGCGAGGGCGTCCGCCTGCCGGGCGGCGTCCTCCATCTGGACGGCCGCTTCGAGGCGGTCGAGGAGCGCCTGCGCCCGCTCGAGGCGCTCCTGGAACGTCTGCTGCGCCTGCTCGACGTTGTCGGCCTGCTGGAGCATCTGCTGGAGGTCGAGCTGGCGGATCGCTTCCTGAAGCCGCTGGAGCGCCTCCTGCAACTCGGGCGAGGCGAGGTCCTGCATCACGCGGTCCATCTGCTCGAAGCGGCGCTGCGTCTCGGGCGTGACGAGCTCGGAGCCGCGGAGCTGCTCGGCCGTCTGGCGCATCTGCTCGCGCAGGCGCTGCGCCTCGGCCTGCATCGCCGCGTTCTCCTGGGTCAGCGCGTCGACGTCGCGGCGCGTCTGGGCGTCGGGCGTGGGGCGGGCGCGGAGCTCCTGCCGGAGGCGCGTCGCGCGGTCGGACTGGCGGCGGGCGCGGTCGCCGAGCCGGTCGAGGGACTCGGCCGTGTTCTCGCGGCGCTGCTCGAACGCAATCACGCGCTGCTCGACGCTCGGCATGCGCAGGCGCACGAGCGGCGTCCGCGCGCGGCGGCCGGGGCCGAGCTCGCGGACCTCGCCGTAGAACTCGACCGTTTCGCCGGGGCGCACGCCGGCCAGCCGCCACATCAGGTCCAGCGTCTGCTCGGTCGGCCGCGCCCGCGCCGGGAGCGCGACGCGCCGGATCGCGCCGGCCCGCTGCCCGGGACCGCCCGCGACGCGCCACACGAGCGACGCGCCCGCGAAGCCGGCGTCGTCCGAGATCCGGAAGCGGACGGGCCGGACGGGCCCGGTGAGCTCGCCCTCGCCGCCGTTGAGGAGCGAAATGGACGGCGGCGTGTCGGACGTGACGCCGAGCGAGAAGACGGTCGGGTCCGCGTTGGCGACGCCCGTCGCGCTCACGAGGCGGACGGTGTAGGTGCCGGCCTCGCGCAGCGAGAACCGCGCGACCGCGCCCTCGGACGCGACGCGGAGCGGAACCTTGGTCCGCGCCCCGCTCGCCCAGCGGACGTCCAGCCAGCCGCGCGTCGCGGCCACGCCGCCGAGCCCGACCTGCACGCGCACGCCCGAGCCGGCCAGCCCGCTCGCGTCGCCGACGCCCTCGGGCAGCACGACCGCCGGCCGGCCTGTGTAGCCCGGCGGCGAGACCGTCACGCGGACGCCCTGCACGACGGGCCGCTCGACCACGCGCGCCGTGTACCACCGGCTCGCGACGCCGTCCGCGACGACGCGGTAGCGCAGGCTCTGGTCGACCGCCGCGACGGTGTGCACCCAGCGGCGGTCGCCGCGCGACGTCAGCCGGACCGTCTCGACGGCCCGCTCAGTCTCGCGACCGACTTCGAGCACGGCCCCGAGCGGCGTCTCGGCGCCCGCCGCCTCCACGACGACGGCCAGCCGCGCGCCGCGCGCCACTTCAACGTCTCCCGGTGCGACGTGCAGGCCGAACGGGTCGGGCCGGTCGAACGCGCGGCCGGGCTCGATGAGGCGCAGCGCGGCCCCGCTCATCGTCCCCGGCGCGGCGACGAACAGGGCGGCGAGCGCGACGGCGGCGGCGGCGGCATAGGGGAGAGCCTGCCGCGCCGGCCCCCACGCGCGGACGCGCTCGAACGGGACGTCCTTGACCTCGGCCGCGAGCCCGACGAGGGCGGCTTCGCGGAGCCGGTCCGACCCCGACGCGTGGCCGTCGGCGAGGTCCAGCAGGGCGGAGAGGCGGCGGTCGACGCCGACGTGGTCCTGCCCGGCGCGCCGGATGACGTCGCGCTCGGCGAGCCCGGGCAGCAGCCCGATCCCGCGCAGCAGCGGCACGCCGACGAGCGCACCGGCCAGCCCGAGCACGAGCAGCCCGAGCACGGACGCGACGAGCGTCCGAAGCCCGACGCCGAGCCACAGCGCCGCCTCGACGCCCACAGCCACCGCGAACGCGACCCCGACGACGGCGAGCGTCACGAGCAGCCCGCGGATCGCAGCCGCGGCCGTGATCCGGCGGCGGGCCGCGCGCAGGCGGCCGCGCAGGTCGCGGGCGACGGACGACTCGGAGGCGGCGGACACGGGCACGGGGACGGAGACGGCGAAGATACCGGGACGTCCGGGGCGAACGGGTCCGGGGGACGCGCATTGCCCCGCCGCCGGCCGGTCGTCACCGAACGCACGCCGGTTGCCAGCGACCGCAGGATGTAGGGGCACAGCTTGCTGTGCCCGGCTTTCCGGTTCGCAATCCGTCCGGTCGTGGGATGGTTGGTTGCTCCACGGTGGGCGTCGTGTCATCCGGCGTCGTGCCATCCGAGGGGCGGGCACAGCATGCTGTGCCCCTACGTGGGATTCGTGGTTGAGGCGGGATTAGGCGACGGCCGCGCCCGGTTCGTCCGGTTTCCGCCGCCGGCCGCGTGCATATTCCGAGCCCCTCGCCTCCCGCCCGCCATGTCCGCTCTCCGCGTGCTCCACGTCGCCGCCGAATGCGTGCCCTTCGCCAAGGTCGGCGGCCTCGGGGACGTCGTCGGGGCGCTGCCGACCGCGCTGGCGGCTGAGGGCGTCGCCGCGTCCGTCGTGATGCCGCTCTACGGCGGGCCCGGCGGGGCCGTCGCCGCGCGCGCCGCGCCGCTCGCGCACGTCTGGTCCGGGACGGTCACCCTCGGCGACGACGCGTTCCCGACGCGCGTCTGGCGCTCGGAGGCACCGGGACGGTCCGGCGCGCCCGTCTACTTCGTCGACGAGCCCGTCCACTTCGGCGACGCCGGCGTCTACTTCCGCGCGGCGGACGGGCTGCCGTTCGAGCACAGTGCGTCCCGCTTCGTCGTCTTCCAGCTCGCCGTCCTCGCGTGGCTCGGGGACACGCCGGACGTCGACGTCCTGCACCTGCACGACAACCACACGGCCCTCATCCCGGCGATGCTCCGCGCGGGCGGGCCCGACTTGCCGACCGTCTTCACGGTCCACTCCGCAGATCACCAGGGCGAGATTCCGGCCGACCTCTGGGCCCGCCTCGGCCTCCCGACGCACGACGCGTGGCTGCGCCCCGGCCGCGCGATCAACGCCATGCAGGCCGGCATCGACCTCGCCGACGCCGTCACGACTGTCAGCCCGTCCTACGCCGCCGAGCTGTGCGCGGACGACGGCGTCGCGCACGGCCTCGCCGCCGCCTTCCGTTACGCCGGCGACCGCTTCTCGGGCATCCTCAACGGCATCGACGCGGCCGTCTGGAACCCGGCGACGGACCCGCACCTGCCGCACACGTACTCCGCGGCCGACCTCGCGGGCAAGGCCGCGACCAAGGCCGCCGTCTGCGCCGAACTGAACCTGGACGCTGCCCGCCCGCTCGCCGCGTACGTCGGCCGGCTGATGCCCGAGAAGGGCGTCGAGGTGCTGCTGCCCGGCGTCGATGCGCTCGTCCGCACGACCGACGTCGCCGTGGTCCTGCTCGGCACGGGCGACCCCGAGCACGAGGCCGAGGTCCGCGGCCTCGCCGGCATGCTCGCCGCCGACGGCTTCGACGGTCGCCTCGCCGCCGTCGTCGCCTTCGACGAGCGACTGGCGCACCGCCTCTACGCCGCCGCCGACGTCTTCCTGATGCCCTCGCGGAGCGAGCCGTGCGGGCTCGGCCAGATGTACGCCATGGCCTACGGCACGCCGCCCGTCGTCCACGCCACGGGCGGGCTCCGCGACACCGTCACCGCATTCAACGGCGATGACGGGACCGGCTTCCCCTTCGACTCGTTCACTCCAGACGGCTTTGTCGCCGCCGTTCGCGACGCGCTCACTCTCCTCGCCGACCCGCACGATTGGTGGTGGATGCAGCAGAACGGGATGACGGCGGACTTCTCGTGGAACGCCTCCGCCCGCGCCTACCGCGACCTGTACGAAACGGTACGGGGTTCGAGGTCCGGAGCACCGACCCTCTGAGACGACCAGCCGACCGGGGCCAAGACTGTACCCAGAACCCTGAACCTGATACCTCGCATGAGAGACACCCTCGCCGTCATCCTCGGCGGCGGGGCCGGCACCCGGCTCCACCCGCTCACCGAGCACCGCTCCAAGCCCGCCGTCCCGCTCGCGGGCAAGTACCGCCTCATCGACATCCCGATCTCGAACTGCGTCAACTCGGACCTCCGGCGCATCTTCGTGCTCACGCAGTACAACTCGGCGTCGCTCAACCGGCACGTCGCGCAGGCGTACCGCTTCGACCGCTTCGGCGGCGGCTTCGTGACGGTGCTGGCGGCCGAACAGACCCCGGCCTCGGACCGCTGGTTTCAGGGCACGGCCGACGCCGTCCGCCAGGTCCTCCCGCACGTCGACGCCCACGCGCACCGCCGCGTCCTCGTCCTCTCCGGCGACCAACTCTACCGCATGGACTTCGCCGCGCTCGAGGCCCACCACCGGTCTGCCCGCGCCCAGCTCACCGTCGCCACGATCCCGGTCACGGCCGACGACGCGCCCGGCTTCGGCATCCTCAAGACCGACGCGCACGGCGTCATCACGGAGTTCCACGAGAAGCCCGCCCGCGACGCTCTCGACGGCCTCGAGAGCCCCGTCTCGGCCGCCGACCGCGCTGCGGGCCGCGTCTACCTCGCCTCGATGGGCATCTACCTCTTCGACCGCGACGTGCTCGGGTCTGCCCTCACGGACCGCCCGGACGACGCCGACTTCGGCCGCGACGTCATCCCGCGCGCCATCGCCGAGCGCCGCGTCGTCAGCTACCCCTTCTCGGGCTACTGGTCGGACATCGGCACCATCCGCTCGTTCTACGACGCCACCCTGGACCTCGCCGCCCCCAACCCCGAGTTCGACCTCTACGACGAGGCGCAGCCGATCTACACCAACGCGCGCATGCTGCCGCCGGCCAAGATCCAGGACGCCCACATCCGCGACTCGATGATCGGCGAGGCCTCGGTCATCATCGGCGCGACGGTCGAGAACTCGGTCATCGGCATCCGCTCGTTCATCGGCGCCGGGGCCGTCGTGCGCCGCTCCGTCCTGATGGGCGCGGACTTCTTCCCGTGGCACCCGCCCGAGCAGCGCTCGGGCACGGGCACACCGCCCGAGCCGGGCATCGGCGAGCGCTCGGTCGTCGAAAACGCCATCGTAGACAAGAACGCGCAGATCGGCCCCGACTGCCGCATCGTCAACGCCCACGGCGTCGAGGAGGCCGACGGCGACGGCTGGGTCATCCGCGACGGCATCGTGGTCGTCCGCACGAACGCCGTCATCCCCGCCGGGACGGTGGTGTGATGGGGGATGGAGGATGGGGGATGGGGGATGGGGGAGGGGGGATGGGTTGTGAATGGAGGATTGAAATGGGTTCATTCGACGTGGTAGGTGTGCGCTACGCGGTGGAGCCGCTCAGGAGCCCCACGCGGCCAGCAACGCCGAATCCTGCGCCGACAGCGGGCCACGGTGACGTGGCGGTCGCCACCGCGGCGGAGGCACCCGAGTCCACAGAAGCCGCGTGACG
>JBBSUZ010000221.1:0-5729 GCA_038233965.1 Rhodothermales bacterium
CGGTGGTTGGCGATCTGCTGCGTGGCGAGGATTGAGGCGGCGACGCAGTGCTTGAGGGCCGTCACGAAGCCCTGGTGCGTCGTCATCTGCTCGTTCCAGACGCCGTCGAGGCCGGAGATGCGGGCGGTCACGTAGATCTCGTTGACCGGCGTGTAGAACCGGACCCAGGGGTAGCGCTTCGCGACGGCGGCGGCGTAGTTGGCGAAGTGCAGCGGGAGGTCCGGGTTCTGGAAGTCGCCGATCCAGTCCGGCACGCCGAAGTGCATCAGGTCCAGGATCGGCGTGATGCCGAGTCGCTGGATCTCCGCCATCGCCGCGTCGGCGAAGTCCCAGTCGTAGCGGCCCTCGCGGCGCGAGACGACGGGGTACGGCAGGCCGTAGCGCAGCACCTTCAGGCCCATCTCCTTGACGAGCCCGAGGTCCTCCTTGTAGCGGTCGTAGTGGCCACACTCGGCGAGCAGGTCCCGCCGGACCGTCCCGCCCTTGATGGTCGGGTTGGAGCACTCGATGCCCGTCGCGAACATGAAGTTGCCGGCGTCGCCCGTCGGCAGGCCCGATCCGTCGTGGCCCGCCCCGCCGCCGTACTGGTCACCCGCGTAGCCGTTGACGTTCTTGGCTTTGACGAGGTCGAGGAAGGAGGGCATCGGAGGGTTAGGAGGGTGATAGGGTGAGAGGAAGCGGCTGCCCGGGGAAGAGGCCAAGGGTGCGAGGGACACATCTCAACCCCGACCCTCTCCACCTCTCAACCTCGTCCCAAGAACGCGTCCGCGGTGCGGAGGGCGTTGGCGACGATGGTGAGGGCGGGGTTGACCGGGAGCGACGACGGGAACGTCGAGTTGTCCGAGACGATGAGGCCGGGCGTGTCCCAGACGCGTCCGTCTCTGTCGACGACCGAGTCGTCCGCCGTCGCGCCCATGCGGGCCGTGCCGATGACGTGGGCGTGGCGGTCGAAGGACCAGACGTCGCGGGCGCCGGCGGCGTCCCAGATCTGGCGCATCACGCGGTCGGCGTGGGCCGTCATGCGCTGCTCGTTCTCGCCGACGTCGAAGACGACGTGCGGCTTGGGCAGCCCGCGCGCGTCGGTCTCGTCCGACAGCGTGATCCGGTTGTCCTCGTGCGGCAGGCAGTCGCCGAGGATGTTGATGCCGGCGACGTAGCCGTAGCCGCGCATGTGCTCGCGCAGGTCCTCGCCCCAGAGCCCGCGCCCGCGCGCGACCTGCCGCGCGTACGTCACCGGCATCACGCCGATGGACTGAAGCAGGTAGCCGCCGGCGAAGTCGGCGTCGTCGGGGCGGTGCGTGTCCTCGGAGATGAGGCCGCCGGGGATGCCTTTGAACGGGCGCGTCGGTTCGTCGAACCGCCCCCAGATCTGGAGGCCCGGGTGCGCCATGAGGTGCCGGCCGACGTGCTCGCCGCCGATGCCGTTCATGAGCATCAGGCGCGGCGTCTCGACCGAGCCGGCGCAGAGGAAAACGGTGTCCGCTTCCAACCGCGTCTCCGTTCCCCTGTGCGTGTACACGACGCCCGTCGCGCGGCCGGTCGAGTCACGCGTGATCTCGGTGACGAAGCACTCGGGGCGCACCTCGGCACCGTGCGCCTGAGCGAACGGGATGTACGTGACGTCCATGCTCGCCTTGGCGCCCGTGTTGCAGCCGGCCTGGCAGAAGCCGCGGTTCGTGCAGGCCGCCCGCCAGCCGACGCCCTCGCGGTAGTAGCTGCCCGAGAGCGCCGCGTTGGCCGCCGGGCTCGTCCGGATGCCGACGGCCTCGGCGCCGCGCTGCATGAGCTGCGCCGCGGCGTTGAGTGGCAGCGGCGGGAGCGGGTATCCGGTCTTCCGCGGCGGGCCCCACGGATAGGGGTTCGGACCCGAGACGCCCATGAACTGCTCGGCCTCGGTGAGGTACGGTTCGAGCGCGTCGAAGCCGAACGGCCAGTCCATGCCGACGCCGAACTCGGTCTTGATGGCGAGGTCGGCGGGGTGCGGGCGCGGCGTGTAGGCCGTGTAGTGCAGCGTGCTCCCGCCGACGCCGATGCCGGAGTTGTTGGCGCCGAAGGCGAGCGCGTCCGTCCCGGCCGAGATGCGCTCGTCGATCCAGAACAGCTTGTCCTGCTCGAGCTCGTCGGTCGCGAAGTCCTCGGTCGGGTTCCACAGGCGCCCCGCCTCGAGCGCGACGACGCGCAGGCCGGCCGCCGCGAGGCGCGCGAGGACGGGCGCGCCGCCGGCACCGGTGCCGATGATGATGGCGTCGTATCGGTCGGTCACGGCGTTTCGGGGAGGGGCTCACGCTCCTCGCGCGCGCCGAGTGTGATCCGCGTCCAGCCCGGCGCGTCGGCGAAGCCGGCGTAGCCGATGTCCTGCTGCGCGAGCGGGTGGCCGAAGAAGAGGCCGGCGGCCTCGGAGAGCCAGTCGGCGAACCAGAGGCGTGCGTCGAAGCCGTCGAGGTCGGCGAAGGCGCCGCGGGCGTGCTGGGCGTCCGTCAGGATGGCGTCCTGGTCGGCGGGCGCGAGGTCGCAGAAGCGCTCGGCGTGCGCCCCTTCGGCGGCCGCGTCGATTGCGGCGACGCCGCGGCGGAAGGCCTCGCCATCGGGCGGGAGCGCGGCGTAGCGCCAGCCGTCGCCCGTCCCTTTTGCGAGGCGTGCGTCGATACTCGGCGCGACGTCGACCGGGCGGTCGAGGCCGGTCGAGGGGACGAGGCGGGCGCAGGCGGCGGCGAACGTCTCGTAGGCGTCGGCGTCGAAAAATCGGGGTGCGTCGTGTGTCGCGTCGAGGCGTTCCTGGAGCGAGCGGCGCGTCGGCGCCGTCGTCTCGGGCGACGCGATGAGCGGCAGCGCCCAGCCCGCCGGCCACTCGGGAGACGGAGCGCCGCCGGGTGTCGGGGAATCGGACATCAGGACGAGGTCTTGCCGCCCGTCACCTCGAGGATCGAGCCGGTCGTGAACGACGAGTCGGACGTGGCGAAGTAGACGTAGGCCGGCGCGAGTTCCTCGGGCTGGCCGGGGCGGGCGAGCGCGACCTCGTGGCCGAAGTTCTCGACCTCGCTCTGCGGCATCGTCGCCGGAATGTTGGGCGTCCACACGGGGCCCGGCGCGACGCAGTTGACCCGGATGCCGCGGTCGGCGAGGTTCAGCGCCAGCGACTTCGTGAAGGCGTGGATCGCGCCCTTCGTGGCCGTGTAGTCGATGAGCATCTTGTTGCCCGTCAGGCCGACGATGCTGCCCGTGTTGATGATCGCGGAGCCCTCGGTGAGGTGCGGCAGGGCCTCCTGCGCCATCATGAAGTAGCCGAAGATGTTGGTCTCGAACGTCCGCCGGAACTGCTCGTCCGTGAGATCCTCGAACTTCTCCTGTGCCATCTGAAAGGCCGCGTTGTTGACGAGCACGTCCAGCCCGCCGAGCTCGTCCACGACCTGCTGCACGGCGGCCTTCACCTGCGCCCGCTCGCGGACGTCGCACTTGATCGACAGTCCCTTCCGGCCGTGGCCCTCGATCATGCCGATCGTCTCGGCCGCGTCGCCGTCGTTCTCGTTGTACACGATCGCGACGTCGGCGCCCTCCATCGCGAAGGCGACGGCGACGGCGCGGCCAATGCCCGAGTCGGCGCCGGTGACGAGGGCGACCCGGCCCTCCATCTTTCCGGCAGGCTTGTAGAACGACAGGTCCGAGTCGGGCTGCTGCTTCATGTCCGACTGCCGGGCCGGGTAGGGCAGCTTCTGGCCTTCGATCTCGTCGGAGGTCGGGCGGTACTCGTCGGGCGGAGAGGTGGACATCGCGAGGTGAGGCGTGTGACGGGTGAAGGCAACCCGGCATGCCCGGCCGTGTTTCCGTCCCTCTCTCGGCGTGCCGGCGGTGCCTCAACTCAGCGCGTCGCGCGGGGCAGGCCCGGCTCCTCCGACCCGGACCGATCCCTGCCCTCCACGCGCCAGGAATCCGATTACTCTGCGATCTGGCATTAGGCTCATGCGCGTGGCCTTAAATGCCCTTGAATGGCGCAAGAGGGGACGCCCACCGATGGAATCATCAAATAGTAACGGGGCCAAGTCTCGACACGGGCGGCCTGGTCAGGTATGCTAACGGGTCACAACAGCCGCCGATCGATGCACCCGTTCCGGACTCTCCTGGTCGTCTTCCTCTCGCTCGTCTCCGTCACCGTCGCGGCGCAGGTCCCGACAGAAACGCTCTACCCGGGCCTCGCCGGGCCGGCACTGCTCGACGCGCTCCGCACCGGCGAGCCCGCCGCGCGCACGCTCGGCTACGGCCCCGCCCGCGACTCGATGTACACCTACGACCAGCGGGTGTATGGCCGCGTCCGCTGCGTCTACACCGGCACCGAGGTCACGATCTCGCTCGCGCCCGGCCGCGACGCCTCGACGGACGTCTTCGCGCTCGGCATCAACGCCGAGCACACGTACCCGCAGTCGCAGGGCGCGAGCTCGGAGCCGCAGAAGTCCGACCTGCACAACCTCTTCCCGACGCGCGACAACGTCAACTCGTCCCGCGGCAACCTGCCCTTCGGCGAGAGCCCGGACGTGAGCACGACGGAGTGGTACCGGCTCGGATCCCGCCAGTCCGCTATCCCCACCGTCGCCATCGACGAGTGGAGCGAGCGCCAAGGCAGCACGCGCTTCGAGCCGCGCGAGGACCACAAGGGCAACGTCGCACGGGCGATGCTCTACTTCGCGATGCGCTGGCCCGCCGCCAACCAGCAGTACCTCGCGCCGCAGATCGACGACCTCGTGGCGTGGAACGAGGCGGACCCGGTCGACGCCGCGGAGTTCGCGCGCATGGAGTACAACGCGCGCCTGCAGGGCAACCGCAACCCGTTCATCACGGACCCGACGCTCGCGCGGCGCGCCTACCGCCCGGCGACGGTCGCGGGCGAGGCCACGCCTGACGCGGCCCCGGTGCTGGCCGTCTGGCCCAACCCGACGCGCGGCGCGGCGACGGTCACGACGCCGGGCGTCTCCGCGACAGTGTCGGTGACGGACGCGCTCGGGCGAACCGTGTGGACATCCACGTCGACCGGGAGCACGCTGCTGCTGCCGGCCGGGACGTGGGCGCCGGGCGTCTACGCGGTCCGCGTGACGACCGCCACGCGCACGGCCGTCGCGCGCCTCACCGTCGCACGGTAAGCCGCTCAGGAGCGCCAGTCGGCGAGCGCGTTGAGGACCAGCGCGGTGCAGTCGCCGGAGAAGGAGCCCGGGCCTCGGACGCGCCAGCCGTGGCCGAGGCCGGGCACGACGCGGACCGTGTTCGTGGGGTAGCGCTCGGCTGCGGCGCGGGTCACCGCCGGCGTCGCGACCGTGTCGGCATCGCCGGTGAGGAACGAGACGGAGCGGCCCGGCGCGACACGGTCCGCGAACGTGACGGGGTTGAAGGCGTGCACGGCGCGGCCGCCCTTGCCCAAGCGCGCGAGGAGCACGGCGAGGCGTAGCACGCCGACAGCCGTATCGCCGCCCCTCGCCCGGGCCGCCCGCTCCAGCACGGGCAGGAGCGCCGGCCCGGCGGCGAGCGCGGGCCCGACGAGCGCGTCCGGCACGCCCGCCCACTGCGCCGACGTCTGCGCGAGGCCGCGCGCCATGGCCGGCAGGTCCGAGTGGCCGCACGCGCCGATGAGGCGCTGCCCGAGCCCGTCGCGCCCGAACGCCAGCGACGAGAGCAGGCAGCCGAAGCTCACGCCGAACAGCGCCAGCCGCCCGCCGACGCCTTCCGTCAGGCCGTGGCGCTCGGCC
>JBBSUZ010000222.1:0-5690 GCA_038233965.1 Rhodothermales bacterium
CAGGTCGTGCGAGCTGCTGATGCCGGCGAACTGGTTGTAGGCCACGAGCAGCGCGAACGTCCCGCCGACGATCACGGCGAGGCGGCCGGGCGCGGCCGTCATCCCGATCGCCCACGTCTCCATCGTGTAGAGCAGCGGCAGGCTGAACAGCAGCCCGCCGCCGACGCCGCGCGCGTACTCCTGGAGCGATTTCGAGACGGGGCGCGAGGCGGGCATGGCCGGGCGGTCGGGGCCGGCGAAGCTACCGCGCCGGGTGTGCGCCGAGGTAAGCCCGCGCCTCGTCGGCGGCAGGCAGGCCCGCATCGGCGGTGGCCCAGACGGCGAGCAGGCGCGTGTAGGCGTCGCGCGCTCCGTCGGCGTCGCCGGCGGCGGCGGAGGCCCGAGCGACGCCGAGGATCGCCTCAGCGCGGTTCGGCGACGCGGCGTCCGAGGCGGCGTAGATCGCGAGCGCGCCCGGCGCGTCGCCGCGCGCGAGCAGGATGTCGGCGAGGAGCGTGTAGGCGCTGCCCGTCGGCGGGCTCAGCGGGTGGGCGGCGCGGGCGGTCCGGATCGCCTCCCGGACGAGCGCCTCGGCGCCGGCGAGGTCGCCGGCGCGCTGCCGCCGCCAGCCCTGCATCTCGGCGATGCCCGCGCGGATGTCGTCACCAGATCCCTCGGCCTCGGGCGAGTCCGCGAACGTCCGCAGGCGGGCCATCGCGGCGTCGAGCCAGGCGTCCTGCCCGGAGTAGACGGCATCGTCGACGTACCCCTGGAGGGCATACGGGGACAGGCTGTCGGGGGAAACCGTCACCCGCTCGGCATGGACCGGCAGGCCGGCAGCTTCCACGTCGAAGGCCTCGGCGGAGCGGAGCGAGCGGGCGCTCCGCGCCGGCTCGCCCGTCGCCTCGCCGCGCGTTGCGGCCCGCGCCGCGTCGGCCTCGGCGACGGCGACGACGGCGCGGGCGTCGGCAACGCGGCCCTGGTTCAGCAGCGACGTGTGGAGCCACGAGAGCGCGTGGTAATCACGCGCGGCGACGGGCCGGTGCGTCCGCTCCTGCCACGCGACCGAGGCGTCCCACGCCGCCCGGTTGGACGTCTCCATCTGCCTCCACAGGCCCAGTTCGCGGAAGATGTGGCTCGGCATGTGGAGCGCGTGCGACGACGCGGGCGCGAGCCCGGCGTAGACGCGCGCCGCGCGGAGGCCGAGCGGCGCGAACGCGGCCGAGTCGTAGGCGTGGATGAGGTAGTGCTGCGCGCCGGGGTGCTGCGGGTTGCGCTGCGCGACCTCTTCGAGCGCGGCCGCGACCGGCACGACGCGCGACGGGTCGTCCGCGTCGTACGCGCGCTGCGACATCGCGGCGAGGGCGGCGAAGACGGCCGCCTCGTCGTCCGTCGCGTCCTGCGCGGCGAGGCGGTGCGTCGCCTCGGCGTAGCGGTCGCGACGAGACGTGAGCGAGCCGCCCGGGCGGACGAGCCCGCCGAGGGCGTCGAGGAACGCGGCTTCGCGGGCGTCGGCGTAGAGCGCGCCGGCCGTGCGGAGGCTGTCGACGCGGGCGAAGACGGCGCGGGCGGCCGTCGAGTCGTGCTGGCCCCAGAGCGGGTGGTCGTAGGTCGCGGCCTCGCCCCACAGCGCGAGCGCGGCGCCGGGGTCGATCCGCTGTGCGGCCTGGAAGTGGTCGCGCGCCTCCTCGTACCAGAAGCTGTGCAGCGCGAGCATGGCGGTCTCGATCTCGCCCGCCGCCGCGCCCGTCGCGCTCGTCCGGACGTCGATGCGGCCGTGGATGAGGTCGGTGGACGGGCCGGCGTCGGCCGCGACCGGGGCCGCCATGTCGTGGCCGGCGTGCTGCGCCTGTGCGGCGAGCGGGAGCAGGAGCGCCGCGAGGGCGAGCGGGCGGAGCATCGGGGTCGAGCAGGCGTGTCCCCAAGATGCGACGAACGGGCGACCTGCGGGCAATCCGACGCGCAAATCTGTCCGGTCTCGCCCGGATAGCGACGACGTGCCCTCGCTGACAGGCGTGTGTGCTCGGCCCGATCGACCACCCCCAGCCCCTCCTGGCCAGGAGGGGAGCAGAACCGCTGGCGGCAGACGGTCCGCGCGCTACGGCACGACGACGGCGGCACCGTGCGGGTCCAGCGTCTTCATGCCGCCGAGCGACACGACGCGCCCGACGGTCAGCGCGACGGTTCCGCTCACCTCGACACCCTGGACGTCGTCCGACACGTTCACCGCGACCGTCACAGCGTCTGCGCCCGTGCCGCGGCGGTAGACGAGGACGCCGCGCGCGTCGTCGCGGACGAGCCACTCGACGGGCGCGTGTGCGAGCACGTCGGTGTGGGCGGTGCGGAAGCGGGCGAGGTCTGACGTGAAAGCGACGAGGTCGTCGTCCGGCGCGACGGGCGTCGGGCGGACGGACCGGCCGAGCGGGTCGCCGGCCTCGTCCTCGTACGTCAGGTCCGGCCAGAGCATCGGGCGGCGGTTGTCCGGGTCGTCCGCGCCCCATATGCCCGCCTCGTCGCCGTAGTAGACGATCGGCGCGCCGGGCAGCGTGAACTGGAGCACGCGGAAGAGGCGGAGCGCGCGCTCGGCGTCCGGACCTGGCTTCGAGGCGAGGTAGCCCGGCTGTTCGCGCGGGTTCTCGCCCTGCTTGTAGCGCGTCCGCGGGTTGGCGAGCGTCGTGAGCAGGCGCGGGCTGTCGTGCGAGCCCGCCATCGCCCACGACGCCGCGAGGCGGTCCGCCGGGAGGCCCGCCCAGAGCGAGTCGAGGCTGGCGGCGAGGCGCGTCGGCGCGATCTGCGATCCGCCCGGCAGGACGAACTCGCGCAGCGGCACGAAGGGCCGGTAGTGCATGACGCCGTCGAAGACGCCGAGGTAGGGCGCCGGGTCCATCAGGTCGTTCGGCCAGCGGCGCCACCAGATCTCGCCGATCAGCAGCGCCTCGGAGTTGACGGCCTTGACGACGTCGCGGTAGCGGCGCCAGAAGCCGAGCGGGACCATCTCGGCGACGTCGAGGCGGAACCCGTCGAGCCCGTCCGACGGGTGACCGTCGCCGTCGGGATCGAGCCAGCGGCGGGTGACGGCGAAGACGTGCTGCGCGACGGGCTCGGCGAGGTCGCCGTCGAAGGGGACGCCCGCGGCCGGGTCGCCGGTGACGTTCGTCTTGCGCCACTCGGGGAGGTCCGGGACGCCGGCCCAGCCCGTGTAGGCGAACTCGGACGTGTCGGGCGTGGCCGGGTCGTCCCAGCGGTCGATGCGGTACCAGTCGGCATAGGGGCTCGACCGGCCGTCTCTCAACACGGACTGAAACGCGGGGTGCATGAGTCCCGAGTGGTTCCACGAGTAGTCCAGCACGACGCGCATGCCGCGCGCGTGGGCGGCCCGGACCAGCTCGAGGAAGAGGCGGTCGGCGGACGTGAACGTCCACGTTTCGGGCCGCAAGAGGTCTTCGCGCGCGATGGCGGCGCGGTCACCGGCGGGGCTCGGCCCCATGTCCGGGTCGACGTGGCGGTAGTCCTGCGCGTCGTACTTGTGGAGGCTCGGGGAGGCGTTGAGCGGGTTGAGGTAGAGCGCGGTGATGCCGAGCGAGTCGAGATACGGCAGGCGGTCGAGGATGCCCTGGACGTCGCCGCCGTAGCGGCGGAGGTAGACGGACTGGTAGAACGTGCCGAGGCGGGCCTCCCACGGCTCCTGCGTCGTCCAGTCGTGCGTCCACGGCGTCGGGTGCCAGCCGGCGGCGCGGAGCGCGCCCTCGCCGACCTGCGGCCATGCGCCCGTCAGGCTCGCCGGCGTCGGGTCGTTGGCCGGGTCGCCGTTGGCAAAGCGCTCGGGGAAGATCTGGTACCACACGGCCGTCTGCGCCCACGCCGGCGCAGCGCTCGGCGCAGCGGCGGGCTGCGCGTGCGCGGACGCCGAGGCAAGGACGAGAGCGAGGGCGGCGAGGCGCATCGGCGGGAGCGGCGGATTGGGACGCGAAGGTACCCGCCGAACCGTTTTTACGGGCTCAGCAGGCGCTCGGCCTGTCGGCGGGCCTCGCGGGCGGCGCGCTCGAGGTCGGCCCGCGTCTCCGGATCCGCCTCCTGCGCGGCGCGCGTGGCGAGGCGCTCGGCGTCGCGGACGAACCGCGCGGCTTGCGCCTCGGCCGCAGCCCGTGCCGACCCGAGGGCCTGGCGTGCGGCGTCCTCGGCCTGCCGGCGCGCCGCGTCGCGGAGGCGCTGCAGCTCGGATTCGCCGGGCACGGACGGCGCAGCTGTCGGCGGCTCGGGGTCGGCCTCGTTCGGCGGCGCGTCGGCGTCGAAGACCTCGTCGTCGGCGGGCGCGTCCATCTCGTCGGCGTCGCCGGCGTCGTTCGGGGCGATGTCGAGGTCGTCCACGGGCGGGGCGGCCTCGGGCGGGGCGTCGCGGCGCTCGGGTGGGCGGCCCTGGCCCGGCGGCGTGTCCGTCGTCACCGGCGGCGCCTGGGACTCGTCGCGCGAGAACAGGGACGCGATGGCGTCGCCGATCCAGCGGCCGGCGCGGCTGAAGGCGCTCGTCGAGAGGGGCGGCGCATCCGGGAAACGCGCGGCACGGTCGACGAACCGGCGCTGCTCGGCCGTCCGCAGGAAGTCCCCGACGACGCGCAGGGCGTTGTGGCCGCCCTGCTCCCAGTACGCCGAGCGGAAGGTGACGCGCGGGTCGTCGAAGCCGACCCACGCGCCGACGACGACGTCCGGGTGCATCGCGAGGAACCAGCCGTCCGCCCCGTTCTGCGTCGTGCCCGTCTTGCCCGCGACGTCGCCGCGGACGCCGAACGAGGAGCGCAGGGCCGCGCCCGTGCCGCCGTCGACGACGCCGCGCAGCATGTCGACGAGCGTGAGGGCGACCGAGGCGTCGAGCGCGCGGCGCGGCTCGGGCGCGAACCGGACGAGCTCGGTCCCGTCCGACGCGTCGATGTGGGCGATGACGACCGGCGGGCGGTAGAGGCCGCCGTCGGCCATCGTGGCGTAGGCCGAGACCATCTCGAGCAGCGTCACGTCCGAGGTGCCGAGGGCGAGGCTCGGGACGGCGGCGAGGGGGCTCGCGACGCCCATCCGGCGGGCCGTCCGCGCGACGTCGCCCGGCCCGACGGCCTCGATGAGCTGGGCCGCAGCCGTGTTGACCGACTTCGCCAGACCGGTGCGGAGCGTGACGCGCTCGCCGGCGATGGCGCCACCGTCCGCGTTGCGCGGCCGCCAGACCTCGCCGTTCTCGGTGACCATCTCGACGGGCTCGTTGGGCAGCGTGTCCTCGGGCCGGAAGCCCTCCTCGAGCGCGCGGGCGTAGACGAACGGCTTGAACGTGGAGCCCGGCTGCCGGCGGGCGGACGCGACGTGGTCGAACGGGGCGCGCCGCGAGTCCCGGGAGCCGACGTACGCGAGGACGCCGCCCGTCTCGGGGTCGATGGCGACGAAGCCGGCCTCGAGGCGCGTCTTGGCCGCGCGGAGCCCTTCGATGAACGGGCCATCCGAGCGCAGGCTGTCCAGCGCGCGCGCGTCCGACATGCCTGCCGCTGTGGCCGTCCGGAAGGCCGCACTCTCGCGGACGAAGGCGTCGACGAGGTCGCGGCGCGTCCGCCATAAGTGCGAGAACGGGGCCGTCCCGCGTCGCGCGGCCGTGTACGGCGCGGTCGTCGTGCCCAGGCGGCGGTCCGACGCCCGCCCCCACGCGACGGCGGCGACGTCCTGGAGCGCGTCGCCGG
>JBBSUZ010000223.1:0-5653 GCA_038233965.1 Rhodothermales bacterium
CGTCGTGGACGAGCGTGAAGTTGTGGAAGACCTCGACCGCGAGCGCGGCGGGGAGCGCGCGGCGGCGGGCCTCCGCCCCGCCGAACGCCTCGGCGGCGAGCAGGAGCGCGACGGGCCGGATCCGCTTGCCGCCCGACTCGAGCGCGTAGCGGACGGGATCGTAGAGGCTCGCCGGGTCGGCGGGCAAGTCGAGCGCGGCGAGGCCGGCCTCGACCTCGGCGACGAGTTCAGCAGTCATGCGCGGACGTCGGCGAGAGCTTCAGCAATGGCGTCCTGGACGTCGTCGAGCGGCTGCGTCCCGTCGACGTCGACGACGCGGACGGCGGCGGCGAGCGTCGCCTGGACCGGCGCCGTGTCGGCGTGGTAGACCGCGAGGCGCGCCCGGATTGCCGTCTCGTGGTCGTCGGTGCGGTGCACGAGGCGGTCCGGCGGGACCCCGACCGGCGGCGGGTTGAAGTCGAGGTGGTAGATCGCGCCCGTCTCGGGATCGGTCCGGCGGCGCGAGAGGCGCGCGACGACGTCGTCGTCCGGGACGCTCAGGCTGATGACGGCGTCGAGCGGCGCGTCGTGCTCGGCGAGGTGCGCGAGCAGCCACTCGGCCTGCGGAACGGTCCGCGGGAAGCCATCGAGCACGAATCCGTCGTAGCCGAGCGCGGCGAGGTTCTCGGCGACGAGCGCATTCGTGACGCCGTCGGGCACGAGTTGGCCGTCGCGGAGCAGGCCCGCCACCTGGAGGCCGAGCGGCGTCTCGCCGGCGATGGCGGCACGGAAGAGGTCGCCCGTCGAGAGGTGCGTGAGGCGGTGATGCTCGGCGAGGCGCTTGGCCTGGGTGCCCTTGCCCGCGCCGGGCGGGCCGAAGAGTGCGAGGCGCATGGGGCTGCGGGTGTGAGGCGGGAAGCTACGGGCGGGCCTGTCGTCACCCGAGCCCGCCATGTCGGGTCTGCTGTGGAGCCGCGGCGCGGCCTGGACGAGGCGACGGCGAGTCGTCATCGGCGGGGCGGCCGGCTCCGGTCGACACCCGAGATGACCGCAGACAACCGCGACAGACGCGCCGCGGCGCGTCTCGACGAGATCTCACGACCGTGCGGCGGGCCTCAGTCTGCCTCGGCGACGGCGGCGACGGTGTCCGTCTTGCCCGTCAGCTTCTGCGTGAGCTGGTCCGTGCCCGCCTTGATCGCGAAGCCGATGGCCGACTTCACGGCAAGGTCCACCGCCTGGCGCACGGACGACTTGGCCTGCTGCGCGGCCGCGCTTCCGCTCGATGTCGACGGCGTATACACCGGGAACGACTCGGTAGCGCGGCGGATGGCATCGTCCGAGGAGCGGCCGCGGCGGACGTGGTCCGCCGCCTCGTCGATCATCGACGCGACGCGGGCCCGCACGGCGAGCGCGCCGAAGTCCGGTTCGGACCGCTTGCGCCGCCGCGCCCACAGCCCGAGCACGACGCCGACGAACACGCCCGACCCACCGACGATGGCGGCCGCCTGCATGGGCGCACCGCGGACGACGTCGAACAGCGGCCGGCCCTCGAAGGTGATGTCCTCGCCGACGGTCATGACCTCGCGCTTGAGCGCCTCGATGCGGAACTTCATGTCCCGCTCGCGAGCGACGAGGCGTGCACGGATGTCGTCGGGCGTGAGCATTTTGAGGTCGATGCCATCGTCGGCGAGGGCCGGGGAGATCGGCATCGGCGACCTGTCGACGGCGTCGGCAAGCGGCGAACTGGGGCCCGGCGTCATGCCAGCCTCGTTCATCGTCTTCTGTTCGTCAGGGGTGAGGGAGAGCTCAGGCATCAGACTGTGGACTGGTGCGCCACGAGGCGCTCGGTGGCGGCGACGGCGTCGCGTGTGGGGTTCTTTTCCTTCTTCTGGGCCTCCTTGATCTTGGCCGCGACGGCGTCCGTCTTGGCCTGCTTGCGCCAGCCGAGATACCCGAACACACCGCCGACCAGGAACAGGACGAGCGTCAGAATCCCGAAGCCGAGCCAGTAGCTCCCGACGAGCGCGCCGAGCCCGAGGCCGGCCGTGACGAGCAGGAACAGAAGACTGGCGAGCACGAGAACGGCGGCAACCGCATACAACTTGAGCGCCGGGAGCAGGTGCTGGAACCGCTCGAAGATGCCCACCACCCCCTCGATCTTGCGCTCGATGAGCGCGATCTGAAGCTCGGTCCAGATCTTGACGTCGGTCGTCAGCGCCGTGACATGGTCTGTGACGCGCCCGAGCTTGTCGCGGTGCGGCGGCAGCTGGTGCGCCGTGTCGACACGCTGGGCGTCGGGGTCGAGCACGGGCGACGGCTGGTCGATAACGGCAGGCAGGCGAGACAGCGGGTCAGGCATCGGTGGCAGCGAGAGACGGGAGCGGTCTGTACCCGCGTCGGCCCTTAGGGTTCACGGGATCGCGCAGGTCGGATATTCCCGGACATCCACATCCCCTCCCCTGTGACGATCTCCGCCCGCCCGACGCCCAACCCCGACGCGCTCATGTTCCGCATCGACGGCGCGACGGCGCTCGACAGCGGCCTGCTCGCGTTCCACTCGATGGCCGAGGCGGCCGAGCACCCGCTCGGGGCCGACCTGTTCATGCTCGGCGGCGTCGCCTCGGTCCTCGTCGTGCCCGCGTTCGTGACGGTGACGAAGCGGCCCGACGCGGACTGGAACCCGCTCGCGGCAGACATCGAGCGCGTCCTGACGGCGTGGCTCGCCGGGCGGGCGGACTGAACCTCAGACTGGGTCGCCCTTCTTGAACAGCGAGGCCGAGATGGCCCCGATGGCTGCGCCGAGCGCCGCCGCGATGACGGTCGAGAGCACGAGCGCGAGCCACGGGTTGCTGAACGGTCCGGTGCCCGCCGCGGCCATCGCCTCGTTGACCTGCGCCGGGTCCATGCCCATCTCGATCATGTTGGCCCGCTGGATCGCGAGCTGCTCGGCCTGGTCGGGCAGCAGCTGGATCGCGATCAGCGCCTGGGTCAGCACGCCCGAGAGCAGCGCGCCGGCTGCGCCCGTCATCGCGCCGATCGCTGCACCCGGCCCCGCGAGCAGCGTCAGCCGGTACGTCGAGGTGTAGTGCCACACGGCGAGCACCGGGCCGAGGAGCATCACGAGGCAGAGCCCACACAGGCTGGCATACATCGCCGCCCCGCCGACGCGGAACGTCAGGAACGTCAGCCCGATGCCGAGCAGGGCGTACACGGCCGCGCCGATGGCGACGGACGGGAGCTTGGACGGGGCAGCGCCCGACGCGGGAATCTCAGACATCGTGGACAGCAGGTTGGGTGGAGGAGGCGAGGACGGACCCGGCGAGCATGAGGCCGGCGGCGAGGCCGAACAGCGCGCCCGTCGCCAGACGCGACGCGCCGGTGTTGGCCCAGATGCCCGCCACGCCTAGCAGCCAGTCGACGGACGTCGGCACGACGGCGAGCCCCAGCACGAGCAGCGGGTTCAGGCCCGCGAGGCGGCGCAGGACGTCCGGCACGAGCGGACCGAGCGCGACGCCCGCCGCCAGCCCGCCGACGATGCCGAAGCAGCGGTGGCACAGCGCGAACGGGACGCCGTGGACGTGCGGGCTCCGCGCCGGGATCTGGTGGCAGAACGGCGCGAACGCCGCGCGGACGAGCGCCCCGCCCTCGAACCCGACGAACGCTGGCAAGGCGGCCAGTGCGACGACGCCCGCGGCGATCGAGACGGCGAGCCACCAGCCGGCGGGGAATCGGGGAGCGGAGACGTCCATGCCGCAACGTAGCGCCGCCGCGCGCATCGCCGCCCGCCGAAATCGGTCTCCCAGCGTGCGCCGCGAGACGTCTCTGCGATCCCTCTTCACGGATCAGAAAGCGCCGGGCCGGGTTGACGATTGGCACTCTCCCGGCGAGAGTGCTAATCTGTCTGCCCGCCCCTCTCGGGCCCCGTTCACTCAACCCAACACACATCATGGCATCGATCCAGCCGATCGGCGACCGCGTCGTCGTCAAGGCCCAGGAGGCCGAGACCCAGACGGCCTCCGGCCTCTTCATCCCCGACACCGCCAAGGAGAAGCCCATGAAGGGCACCGTCGTCGCGGCCGGCCCCGGCAAGACCGAGAACGGCACGCACGTCGCGATGACGGTCAAGGAGGGCGACATCGTCCTCTACGGCAAGTACGCCGGCACCGAGATCACGATCGACGGCGACGACGTGCTCATCATGCGCGAGTCCGACATCCTCGCCGTCGTCAACGGCTAGATGCGGGTACGAGGTGCGGGGTTTGAGGTACGTCCTCACCCTGCAGCCTCGAACCACCCCGCACCAAGAACCTCGTACCTAGAACCCAGCATTTAAAATGGCTAAGCAGATCACATTCGACGCGGAGGCACGCAACCAGCTCAAGGCTGGCGTGGACGCCCTCGCCAACGCCGTCAAGGTGACCCTCGGCCCCAAGGGCCGCAACGTCATCATCGAGAAGAAGTTTGGCGCCCCGACGGTGACCAAGGACGGCGTGACCGTCGCCAAGGAGATCGAGCTCGAGGACAAGATCGCCAACGTCGGCGCGCAGATGGTCAAGGAGGTCGCCTCCAAGACGTCCGACGTCGCCGGTGACGGCACGACGACGGCGACCGTCCTCGCCCAGGCGATCATGACGCAGGGCCTGCGAAACGTCACGTCGGGAGCGAACCCGATGGACATCAAGCGCGGCATCGACAAGGCGGTCCAGGCCGTCGTGGCGAACCTCAAGACGCAGTCGCGCGAGGTCGGCGGCAAGTCCGAGATCGCCAACGTCGGCATGATTTCGGCCAACAACGACGTCGAGATCGGCGACCTCATCGCCGAGGCGATGGACAAGGTCGGCAAGGACGGCGTGATCACGGTCGAGGAGGCCAAGGGCACCGACACGACGCTCGACGTCGTCGAGGGCATGCAGTTCGACCGCGGCTACCTCTCGCCGTACTTCGTGACCGACCCCGACAACATGGAGGTCATCCTCGAGGACGCGCTCGTGCTCGTCCACGACAAGAAGATCTCGGCGATGAAGGACCTGCTCCCGACGCTCGAGAAGGTGGCTCAGATGGGCGCGCCGCTGCTCATCATCGCCGAGGACATCGACGGCGAGGCGCTCGCGACGCTCGTGGTCAACAAGCTCCGCGGCACGCTCCGCGTCGCCGCCGTGAAGGCGCCGGGCTTCGGCGACCGCCGCAAGGCCATGCTCGAGGACATCGCGGTCCTCACCGGCGGCACGGTCATCGCCGAGGACGCGGGCTACAAGCTCGAGAACGTGACGATGGAGTCGCTCGGCCGGGCCAAGCGCATCGTCATCACGAAGGACAACACGACCGTCGTCGACGGCGCCGGCAACCAGGAGGACATCACGAGCCGGATCAACCAGATCAAGGCCCAGACCGAGACGACGACGAGCGACTACGACAAGGAGAAGCTCCAGGAGCGCCTCGCGAAGCTCTCCGGCGGCGTGGCGGTCCTCAAGATCGGCGCCTCGACGGAGCCCGAGATGAAGGAGAAGAAGGCCCGCGTCGAGGACGCGCTCCACGCAACGAGGGCGGCCGTCGAGGAGGGCATCGTGCCCGGCGGCGGCGTCGCGTTCGTCCGCGCCATCGCGGCGCTCGAGGGCCTCGATGTCGAGAATGACGACCAGAAGTCGGGCGTCCAGATCGTGCGCCGCTCGCTCGA
>JBBSUZ010000224.1:0-5625 GCA_038233965.1 Rhodothermales bacterium
CAGAGCTCGAGCGGGTCCGGCGGCTGGACGTCGTAGTGGCCGTAGACGAGGACGGTCGGGAGGTCGTCCGAGACGTGGCGCTCGGCATAGACGACAGGGTGGCCGGGCGCGTCCGGCGTGCCCGTCTCCATGATCTCGACGGTAGGCATGCCGATGCGCCGGAGGTCGTCGGCGAGACACTCGGCGGCGCGGCGCGTGTCGCCGTCGTGCTCGGGGTCGGTCGAGACGGAGGGGATGCGGAGCCAGTCCGTGAGCTGGCCGACGAACGTGTCGGCGTGGTCGCGGGCGTAGGCGAGGGGCGCGGAGAGCCGGTCGGCGTCGGGCATGGGGGCGGGGGAGAGGGATGCGGGAAGGTAGAGCCGGCCCGGGTTCGGAGCAGCCGCAGGGCAGGGCGCGCCGGTAGCTTCGGGCATGTCCGACCTCTTCGACGCCGCCGCGGACGCGCGCCGCGCCCGCTCTGCCCCGCTCGCCGACCGCCTCCGCCCGCGCACGCTCGACGCCTTCGTCGGGCAGGGCCACATTCTCGGGCCGGGGACGCTGCTGCGCCGCGCGGTCGAGGCGGACCGGGTGACGAGCCTGCTCCTCTTCGGCCCGCCCGGGACGGGCAAGACGACGCTCGCGCGGATCGTCGCCGGGACGACGCG
Organism: Rhodothermales bacterium; assembly: GCA_038233965.1. Lineage (GTDB taxonomy): Bacteria > Bacteroidota > Rhodothermia > Rhodothermales > Rubricoccaceae > DASVSE01. The sequence continues at coordinate 645 of JBBSUZ010000224.1, forward strand.
CAAGCACTTCGCGAGCCTCAACGCGGTGCTGGCTGGCGTCAAGGACATCCGTGAGCAGGTCGAGGCCGCGCGCGAGCGCCTGCGGCTCCACGGCCAGGGCACGATCCTGTTCGTCGACGAGGTCCACCGCTTCAACAAGGCGCAGCAGGACGCGCTCCTGCCACACGTCGAGAACGGGACCGTCGTGTTCATCGGCGCGACGACCGAGAACCCGTACTTCGAGGTCAACAAGGCGCTCGTGTCGCGCTCGCGCATCTTCGAGCTCCACCCGCTGACGCAGGACGACTTGCGCAACGTCGTCCGCCAGGCCCTCGCGGACGAGGGCCGCGGCTACGGCATGCGCACCGTCCACCTCGCCGACGACGCGCTCGACCACCTCGTCAACACGGCCAACGGCGACGCGCGGTCGCTGCTCGGCGCGCTCGAACTGGCCGTCGAGACGACGCCGCCGGATGACGACGGGGCCGTCACCATCGACCTCGCCGTGGCCGAGGACTCGATCCAGAAGCGGGCCGTCCTCTACGACAAGGACGGCGACGCGCACTACGACGCCGTCTCGGCGTTCATCAAGTCGCTCCGCGGGTCGGACCCCGACGCCGCGCTCTACTGGATGGCGCGCATGGTCTACGCCGGCGAGGACCCGCGCTTCATCCTGCGCCGGCTGCTCATCTTCGCCTGCGAGGACGTCGGCATGGCCGATCCGAACGCGGTCCGGATGGCCGTCGCGTGCCAGCAGGCCTTCGACGTCGTGGGCATGCCCGAGGGGCGGTTCATGCTCTCGGAGTGCTGCCTCTACCTCGCGACGGCCCCGAAGTCCAACTCGGGCTTCGCCTTCTTCGCCGCGCTCGAGCACGTCGAGAAGGAGCAGACGGGCGACGTCCCGAACCCGCTCAAGGACGCCTCGCGCGACAAGAAGGGGCTGGGCCACGGCGTCGGCTACAAGTACCCGCACGCGTACCAGGACCACTACGTCCCGGAGCAGTACCTGCCGGGCGGCATGCAGGGCACGTACTTCTACGAGCCCTCCGATCAGGGCTACGAGGCGCGCGTCTCGGCGCGGCTCACCGAGATGCGCGAGCGCGACGACGCCGAGTCCATCGAGAAGCGCGTGCAGCGCTATGGCGCACCCGACTGACAGGGCTCGGCGTGCCGCCCGGCCCGTGGAACTGCGTAGACGCCGCCGCATATGGCCCGTCACACACCTCTTTGCTATGGCCACGTTCTCACGCCGCGCGGCGCTCCAGGGCCTCAGCGCACTCGGCCTCGCCTCCGTTCTTCCTACAGCCGCCCGGGCCCGGACGGCACCGAGTCGCCTCGCGCCCGGCCTCTCGGCGCACACGTTCCCGCTCGGCGACGCGACCGTCACGGTTGTCCGCGACACGAGCTTCGACCTACCGCTCTCGTACTTCGGCACGAACGCGCCGGACGGCGAGGTCGTCCGCCTGCTCGACGCGTACGGCCTTTCGACCACGAGCGTCCCGATCGACGCCAGCCAGGTACTCATCGACGCCGGCGGCGTGCGGACGCTCGTCGACGCCGGGACGGGGACGGGCGCGCTCGTCGAGACGCTCCGCGCGATCGGCGTCGAGGCGGGCTCCATCGACCGCGTCGTGGTGTCGCACTTCCACAGCGACCACGTCGGCGGCGTCTCGACGGGCGACGTCCCGACGTTCCCCTCGGCGAGCGTCCACTTCCCCGCGCCCGAGATGGCCTTCCTTGAGTCCGCCCCCGCCGATGCCCAGGGCGTCGCAGCGGCGCTCGACGCGCTCGCTCCCGTCCGCTCTCGCCTCGAGACGTACGCCGACGGCGACGAACTCGCGCCCGGCCTGCGGGCCGTCGCGGCGCACGGCCACACGCCGGGTCACATGGCGTTTACGCTCACGTCCGGAGACGCGCGCCTGATGCTGCTCAGCGACGCCGTGACGCACCCGGTCCTCTTTTTTCGCCACCCGGAGTGGCTGTACGGGCTCGATATGCTCCCCGAGCAGACCGTCGGGACGCGGCGGGCGCTGCTCGGCCGCGCGGCCGACGAACGGACGCCGGTCATGGCGAGCCACCTGCCGTTCCCGTCCGTCGGGCGCGTCTCGCGCGACGAGGATCTGTTCCGCCTTACGCCGACCGCGATCATGTGACGCACGTAACGCCGCCTCGGCAGAGCACCGAGGCGGCGTTACGTGGTATCGCCGAACAAGCGCAGGCCGCTCGACGCCGCTGGCCGATCAGGCCGCGAGCTTGGCGGCCATCTGGACGAGGCGCGTCGCCTGGTGCCGGATGACGGCCTCCTTCTCGGGCGTCACGCCTGGGTCCTGCGTGATCGAGGCGCCGTACGGGTTGCCGCCCGAGCCGAACACCGAGGCGTCGGTGTAGCCCGGCGGCACGAGGACCGCGCCCCAGTGCATCGCCGTGACGTAGAGCGTCTGCAGCGTCGTCTCCTGCCCGCCGTGGACGTTGGCCGCGCTCGTCATCGCCGAGAACGCCTTGTCGGCGAGCAGGCCCTGCTGCCAGACCGGCCCGAGCGTGTCGATGAACGACCGGACCTGGCTCGCGGCGCCGCCGTAGCGCGTCGGCGTGCTCAGCAGGATCGCGTTGGCCCAGACGAGGTCGTCGGGCGTCGCGGTCGGGACGTTCTCGGTCTTCTCGGCCTGGGCGGACCACGCCTCCTGCGCCGCGACGACCTCGGCCGGGGCCGTCTCGCGGACCTTCAGCAGCCGGACCTCGGCGCCGGCGGCGCGCCCGGCCTCGGCCGCGATCTCGGCCATGCGGTGGTTCGTGCCGTACGTGGAGTAGTAAACGATGGCGAGGCGGACGTCGGCCATGGCGGGAGCGGGAAGGTGTGGGCACATCGACCCGCCAGCCTCACGGACGTTCCTTGTTTGAACAAGTAAATGTGCCGGACGTCACGAGACGGCCATCGGGCGCATCACGACCTCGGAGATCAGCGTCGACGCCGGGGCCTCGAGGCAGTGCCGGATCGTCGCCGCGACGGCCTCGGCCGGGATCGCCGTGTCCTTCGCCGGCGAGCCGCCGAAGTCCGTCGCGACCGAGCCCGGCAGCACGCACGTCACCCGGATGCCGTGCGGCCGCAGCTCCTTCATCGTCGCCTCGGAGAAGCCGCGGACGCCGAACTTGGTCGCGTTGTACGCGCTCAGGTTCGCGTTCCCGACGATCCCGGCGATGCTCGCGACGTGGACGATGTGCCCGCGCCCGGCCGCCTTCATGTGCGGCACGGCCGCACGCGTGGCGTAGAACAGGCCCGAGAGGTTGGTGCCGAGGAGGCGGTCCCAGTCGGCGTCCGTGATCTCGTCGACCGGCCCGAAGGCGCCGACGCCGGCGTTGTTGACGAGCACGTCGAGGCGGTCGGCGTGGGCGTGGGCGGCGTCGATAGCGGCGCGGACGGCGGCGGCCTGCGTGACGTCGCAGGGCGCGGGGACGAAGCGCGGGCCGAGGGCGTCGGCGGTCGCGGCGAGCGTGTCTGCGGAGCGCGCGAGGCCGTGGACGGTCGCGCCGGCGGCGATGAGCGTCTCGGCGACGGCGCGGCCGATGCCTTCGCTCGCGCCGGTGACGACGGCGACGGTGTCGGTGAGATCCATTTTCGAAGCGGGGAGCGGGCGACGCCAACGCGCCCGACGCGCGCAGGCTCCCGCGTCAGTTCCGGGCGCGGGGCGTCACCCGGACCGCGTCGATGCGGAGGTCGTATTCCTGGATGCCCTGCGTGTAGAGCTTGATGTCGCGGTCGAGCTGGGCGCGGCGGCCCTCGCGGTCCGGCCCCGGCGGCAGCATCTCGATCTGGCCGCGCGCGACCGACGCCTGCCCGCCGCGCACCATGCGGTCGGTCTCGGGCATGAGCTGGTCCAGCCCCTCGTTGATGAGCCGGACGCGGAACGGGACCGTCAGGCCGTCCGCCGTGCGGAAGTCGTCGTAGACGAGGCGCGTCACGAGCGGCTGCGCGAGCGTGTCGGGCTTGATCGACTGCTCGATCTCGCGGACGTCGAAGGTCTCGGCGTCGACGACGACGAAGAGCGTGCGGCCGCCGGTGGCGGTGCGGGTCAGGATGTAGACGCGGCGGCCGCGGAGGTCGCGCGGGCCTTCGAGCTCGGCCGTCCGGAGCGTGTCTGCGAGCAGGCGCACGTTGGCGATCTGCTGGAGCAGGAGCGGCACGAGCTCGCCGTCGGGCGTCTGGCCGGCGATGGGCGCGATCTCGGGCGGGTCGAGGTCGGACGTGCTGTCGGGCAGGGCGCCGTGCGTGGCGGTGGCGCCGGCGGCGGTGACGACGAAGCCGTCGACGCCGCCGAGGTTGGCGTCGTAGCGGGCGAGCATGCGCTCGAGCACGGCCGAGGTCGTGTCGGGCGGGGCGGCGGCGCAGGCGGCGAGGGCGGCGAGCGCGAGCAGGAGGAACGGTCGGATCATGGGTGCGAAGCTACGGGCGGCCGTTACTTCCGTCCTCCCCGCTCAGGTCCGGGTTGGCTGCGCCTTCGCTGCGCGGTCACCCGGCCGCCTCTCCACATGCCCTTTCCCTACACCGACACCGTCCACGTGGACGACCACGCCTACGCCGCCGCCGACGTCCGCCGCGTGCTCGGGCCTTACGTCAGCGCCGCGCGGCAGGCGCGGCTCGAGGCCGTCGCCGCCGCGCGCACGTTCGGCATCGTGCCCGTGCTGGACGGGCTGACCGACGCCGGCAACGTCCACGCCGTCCTTCGCAGCGCCGAGGGGCTCGGCTACGGCACGGCGCACCTCGTCGGCCTCGGTGGCGAGGCGGCGGCCATCGCCGAGGCCGCCCCGGCCGGCGGGCCGGACCCCGAGACGGTCCGCTCGGCTAGGCGCGCGAGCCGCGGCGCCGCGTCGTGGCTCGCCGTCGAGGCGTGGCCGACGCCCGAGGCCTACATCGCCGAGGCGCGCGCGCGCGGCGTCGCCATCGCCACGCTGGACGTCGCCGACGGCGCCGTGCCCGTCGAGACCTACGACTTCTCGGTCCCGACCG
>JBBSUZ010000225.1:0-5596 GCA_038233965.1 Rhodothermales bacterium
CAAGGAGCAGATCGACGCGCGCGAGGCGATGGGCCTCTCGTCGCCGCGCTACCGCATCGTGCCGCGCGTGCTCGCCGGCATCCTGAGGTTTCCGCTCCTGTACGTCGTCGCGACGACGGGCGGCATGGCGACGAGCGCGCTCGTCGCGTCGCAGTCCGGCGCGCTCTCGGCGCAGACGTTCTGGAGCGGCGCCCAGCTCTACTTCAAGCCCTACGACGTCTTCTTCGGGCTCGTGAAGTCGCTCGTGTTCGGCTTCGTCATCACGTCGATCGCGTGCTACACCGGCTACTCGGCGAAGGGCGGAGCCGAGGGCGTCGGCGAGGCGACGACCAAGGCGGCCGTCTTCGGCTGCGTCTACGTCCTCCTCGCCGACTACATCTGCGCGGCCGTCCTGCTGTGAGCGGGTACGAGGTACCGGGTTCGAGGTACGGAGTGCCTCCCGGCCAACCGCTCTGCTCTGTCCGCCGTCTCGCACCCCGTACCCAGAACCCCGTACCGTCCCCTTGATCGAAATCCGCGACCTCAGCAAGAGCTTCGGCAGCCGGACCGTGCTGCACGACGTCAACCTGGACATTCCGGAGGGCGAGGTGACGTGCATCATCGGGCGCTCGGGCTCGGGCAAGAGCGTGCTCATGCGTCACCTCGTGTCTTTGCTGAAGCCGGACACGGGGCAGGTCATCGTCGACGGCGCGCCGCTCTCGGAGCTCACCTACGCCGAGCTGCGTCAGGTCCGGCGCAAGTTCGGCGTCCTCTTCCAGGGCGGCGCCCTGTTCGACTCGATGTCGGCGATCGAGAACGTCGAGTTCCCGCTGCGGACGTTCACCGAGCTCACGCGGCGCGAGATCCGGCAGCGCGCCGTCGAGTGCCTCGAGCTCGTCGAGTTGCCCAGCGTCGGGCGGCAGCGGCCGGCCGAGCTCTCGGGCGGCCAGCAGAAGCGCGTGGCCCTGGCCCGCGCCATCGCCATCGAGCCCAAGTACATCCTCTACGACGAGCCGACGTCGGGCCTCGACCCCGAGACGTCGAACACCATCGACGACCTCATCGCACGCCTCGGCCGCGACCTCGGCACGACGTCCGTCGTGGTCACGCACGACATGCACTCGGTGCTGTCGATCGCGGACCACGTCGCTTTCGTCTCCGACGGCACGATCCCGTGGGTCGGCACCGTCCCGGAACTCCATACCGCAACAGACGAGACGCTGCTCTCGTTCGTCCGCGCTAACGAATACAAAATCGGAGGGGCAGGATAAGGGATACGGGATGCGGGATGGGCAGGCTGTCCCCCGCTCCCTCTTCCCATCCCCTATCCCCTGTCCCACATCCCGCATTCCATGTCCAACGAAATAAAGGTGGCCCTCGCCGTGCTGTTCTCCATCGTGGCGATCTACGGCGGGATCCGCTTCCTCTCGGGCCAGCCGCTCTTCGGCGCGGGCTACGAGATCGTGGCCGAGTTCTCGGACGCGCAGGGCCTCGCCGCGGGCTCGATCGTGCGCCTCAACGGCGTCCGCGTCGGCGACGTGGCACGGGTCGGGCTGGGCGACAACGCGCGCAAGGTCTACGTCACGATGGCGATCGACTCGGACGTCGAGATCCCGCGCGGCTCGACCGTCCAGACGTCCGGCCTGTCGGCGCTCGGCGCGGTCAACGTCGAGATCACGCCGCCGCGGGGCGCGGACGCCGGCCGGCCGCTCGTCTCCGGCGACACGCTCGTCGCGAGCGACGTCCCGGACCTGTTCGACCTCCTCGCCGGGCAGTCCAACAGCCTCACCGCCCGCGCCGACACCGCGCTCATCGGGGCCGTGAACACGTTCACGAGCCTGGACCGCATCCTGAACAACTCGGGCGACGATGTCACGGCGGTCCTCGCGCAGCTCCGCTTCCTCACGACAGCGGCGACGACGGTGATCCAGCAGCAGCGCGAGACGCTCACGCGCACGCTCGGCTCGCTCGAGGGCGCGGCCGACAACGTCAACGCGGTCACGGCCGACGTCGGCAACGACGTCCGCGGCGTCTCGCGGTCCGTCGGCGACGACCTCCTGGCGACCTCGCGGACCGTCCGCGGCGTCGCGGAGACGAATGCGGACTCGGTCGCGATCGTCGTGCGCGGGCTCAACAACTCGCTCCGCCGGCTGGACCAGAACCTGGCGACGCTCAACACGCTCACGGGCAGCCTGAACACGCTCACGGCCAACCTCGACACGACGATCGCGGGCGTCCGCGACGCGGACGGGACGCTGAACCTGCTCATCAACGACCCGTCGCTGTACCAGAACCTGAACTCGTCCGCGGCGAGCCTCCAGCAGGTGCTGCAGGACTTCCAGAACGACCCGAACCGTTACCTCCGCGACTTCCACCCGGTGAAGGTGTTTTAGACGGGCCGTCCGCCGGGCGCCGGGCTCGAATTCGCGGGCGTCTCAACGACGGCCGGGCGGGGCGGGCGGTACGTTCCCAGAACCCCTTGCCCCGATCTGCCGATGGCGACCGACACGACGACCACGATCGAAGACCAGCTCCGCGCCCTCGTCCGCCTCCAGGCGATCGACTCCCGGATCGACCAGCTCACCAAGCTCCGCGGCGACCTGCCCGACGAGATCCGCGACCTCGAGGACGACAAGGCCGGCCTCAACACGCGCCTCGCCAAGATCGACCAGGACAAGAAGGACGGCGAGGTCAACCGCAAGAAGCTCAAGCTCGACGTCGCCGAGAGCGAGGGCCTCATCCGCAAGTATGAGGAGCAGCAGCTCCAGGTGCGTAACAACCGCGAGTACGACGCGCTCACCAAGGAGATCGAGGCGCACCGCCAGCGCATCGCGACGAGCCTCGGCGAGATCGAGCGCCTCGAGACCGTCGACGAGGACTCGGTCGAGACCGTCGACACGTCGGGCGACCGCCTCTCGGGGCTGGACGCCGCGATCGTCGAGAAGAAGGCCGAGCTGGACCGCGTCGTCGAGGAGACGCGCGTCGAGCAGGAGGGCTACGAGACGCAGCGCTCGGCCGCCGTCGGGCACATCGAGGACCGCTACCTGCGCGCCTACGAGCGCCTCCGGTCGCGCCTCCGCGACGGCCGCGCCGTCGTCCCGATCGAGCGCGGCGCCGCCGCCGGCTTCATGGTGCCGCCGCAGCGCCAGGTCGAGATCCGCCAGCGCGACCGCATCATCGTCTCGGAGCACGACGGCCGCATCCTCGTCGACGACGGCCTCTTCCAGGAGGTCTCGGCCGAGGTCGACGCCGACTGACGCGCTCGGGCGGCAACGCCTGCGCGGCTCCGCCGCGTGAACGATTGGCCCGGACGGCCGGCCTGCTGCGCGCGGGCCGACCGTCCGTCGTATCGTGCGAGCGCGCCGGCCGGACCGCCGCGCGGCCCTGAGTGGACGCTTGCGTCTGCAAACGGCCGTGAGGAACGTCCGGACACCACAGGGCACCGCGCCCCGCCAACAGCGGGGGCGTCTCGGCCGCCGGGCAACCGGAAACCAGGACGACGGCACGTGCAGCAGAGAGCAGACCAGCCGATGGCGGCACGCGTCCCCCGGGGCGCGTCTCGCACAGGTGATGGGTGAAAGGGTGGGGTAAGAGCCCACCGGCGCGTCCGGCGACGGGCGCGGCCAGGTAAACCCCGCGGGGTGCAAGGCCAAACAGATTCGCTTCTCACGACCCGGCGGCCCGTCGGGGACGCCTCGGCGTCGGCGGTCGGGTAGGCCGCTCGAGGCGGCGCGCAAGCGCCGTCCCAGATAGATGGCGGGACATCGGGGCGGCTGCGACGGCCACCCCGAGGACAGAATCCGGCGTACAGGCCGGCGCACGTCGACGGCACGCCCCGTCCGGTTCGTCCGGGCGGGGCGCGGTCGTGTCTACTCGGCCGGGACGACCTCGAAGCGGCCTGACCGGATGCCACGCGGCTGGCCACGGTCGAGCGCGATGACGTAGGTGCCAGCGGAGAGGGTCGCCGGAAGCCGGTACCGGAACGCGACGGACTGGCCGGGCTGGATAATCTTCAGAACGTCGAGGCAGGGCACGTCGTCGGGATGCGGCGTGGCCGTGTTCGGCCCGATGAGGACCAGGCACGGGCCGTATGACTGCTCGCGGCCTGTGTCGTTGTCGAGCACGACGAGCACCTCGTCTCCGGCGGCGTAGCGCGTCTGGCCGACGACGAGTTCGAGCCGGTTGGCCTTGCCCTCGAACGAGTCGCAGCCAGCGAGGAGGACGAGGGTGAGGAGCGGAAGGGCGAGACGCATGCGGAACCGCGGTGAGGGGTGCGCGAAGATGGCACCGGCCCGGCCGTCGCGACAGGTCGTTTCCGCGTCCCCCAGACACAACGACGCCGCGCGTTCTCCGGAGAACGTGCGGCGTCGGGACGTCGAGGCGCTGGGGCCGTTACGGCGCCGGCGTCGGGGCGGGCGATACCGGGGTCGCCTGCGGGGCCTGCTGGCCTGCCGGCGCGGCGTCGGGCGTCGTGCCGGGGGCGGCGGTGCCGGGAGCGGGCGTGCCCGGAAGGGCCGGAGCGGCCGTGCCCGGGGCGAGGTCGCCCGCGCGGTCGCGGACGATGCTGCCGCCTGCGCCGTCGCGCGGGATGAAGAACGTCGTCAGGAGGCAGAGCAGCAGGAAGGCGCCGCCGAGCGTCCACGTGGCCTTCTCGAGGAAGTCCGGGGCCTGCCGCGCGCCGAGGATCTGCGTCGTCTGGCCGCCCGAGGCGATGCCGGCGAGGCCGCCGCCCTTGCCGTTCTGGAGCAGGATCACGACGCCCATCAGCAGGGCGACGATCAGGATGAGGACGACGAGAAACGTGAACATGGCCGGGCGGCGAGTGGAATCGGGATAAGCTAGCGCCGGCAGACCGCCCCTGCGCTCCCAAAGGGGCGTGAAGACGCGCCCGCCAGCTGGTCTGGCTCACCGGGCCCGGCCGGCGACGACGGCGTCCGCGAGCAGGAGCGCGAGGGCCGTCTTGGCGTCGGCGATCTCGCCGCGGCGGGCCTGCGCGACGGCCTCGGCGAACGGCATCCGGACCGGCACGACGTGCTCGTCGTCGTCCGCTGTCCCGTCTTCGGTCTCCTCGACGTCCTCGGCGAGGAAGAGGTGGATGACCTCGTCGCTGTAGCCGATGCCCGGGTAGATCGCGCTCAGGGGCGTCCACCGGCCCGCCTTCAGCCCGACCTCCTCGGCCATCTCGCGCGCCGCGCACGTCCCGGGAGACTCGCCGGGGTCGAGCTTGCCCGCGGGCACCTCGAGGAACTCGCGCCGAGGCGGGTAGCGAAACTGACGGATGAGGACGGTCGTGCCGTCGGCGAAGAGCGGGACGACGGCGGCCGCGCCGGGGTGCTCGATCCACTCGCGGACGGACTCGCCGCCGCCGGGCGTGCGGACGCGGTCGCGGCGGACGTGGAGGAGCTGGCCGTCGAAGACGGGCTCGGTGGACAGGGTGTGTTCGGTGAGATCCATGCGGGGAGCGGGGAGCGGGCCGGGTGAACCCGGACTTGAACGGGGGGGGAGCGCAAGATGCGGCGGGTAGCTTGTGGGATGCAGCCCTCTCCCCCGCCCCGCCCGCTCGGCGTGCCCGCGCGGCACCTCGCGTCCGTCGGGTCGACGATGACCGAGGCGGCGG
>JBBSUZ010000226.1:0-5576 GCA_038233965.1 Rhodothermales bacterium
GCGTCATCGACGCGGTCTCGGGGCAGCTGCCGACGTTCCTGCTGCTGAGCCTCGCCTCGGCCGACGCCGCGGGCTTCTTCGGCATCGCCTACGGCACGCTGGCCGTCCCGATGCAGCTCGTCGGCGGGTCCGTCGCGCAGGTGTTCTTCGTGCGCGCGGCCGAGGCGCGCCGCTCGGGCGGGCTCGGGCCGCTCACGCGCGGCGTCGCGGCCCGGCAGGCATGGCTGGGCGCGTTCCCGATGGCGGCCCTCGCCGTCGTGGGGCCGGCCGCGTTCGCGGTCGTCTTCGGCGAGCCGTGGCGCGAGGCCGGCGTCTACGCGCAGTGGCTGGCGGCGTGGCTCTTCGTCTCGTTCGTCGGCTCACCCGTGTCGACGCTGTTCGACGTGCACGAGCGGCAGGACACCGAGCTGGCCGTCAACGCCGGGCTCGCTGTGGCCCGCGCGGCCGCGCTCGTCGGCGGGGCGCACGCGGGCGGCGCGGTCGGCGCGGTCGCGGCCTTCGGCGTCGTCAGCGCCGTCGTGTGGGCCGGGCAGACGGTCTGGCTGCTACGCCTCGCCGGCGTCGAGGTGCGAGCGGTCGGGCGGCTGTTCGCCGGGCCCGTCGCAGCAGCCGCGGCGGTGCTCGTCCTCCCGCTCGCCGTCCACCTCGCGCACGCGGGCGACCTGTGGCAGCTGGGCGCGGCGGCGGCCGCAGGCGTATGCTACGCCGCTCTCGCTGCCCGGCACGTATGACGCCCACCCCGGCCACGGTCACGCTCGGCCCTCTGTGGCACACCACCGGCCCCGTCCGCGCGCGCGGATGGGGCGCGACGCCCGACGGCCGCGTCCACGTCGGCGCCGCCCTCGCCGAGCACCTCGCCCTCCCACCCGACGGTGGCGCGCCCGACCGTGCGACGCCCGACGGTGCGGTCGCGGCCTTCGCCAGCCGCGCGGCGGCGCTCGGGGGCGACTGGGCCGCCGTCTGGTCCGACGGCGACGCGACCGTCCTCGCCGTCGACCGCGCGCGCTCGATCCCCCTCTGTTATGCGCGCACGGGCACCGGCGCGTGGCTCGCCGGCGACGACGCACGCGCGCTCGCCCGCGCGGTCGGGGCGCGCGCCGACGATCCGCTGGCGGCCGCCGCGCTGATGCTCGCAGGCGTCGTGACGGGCTCCGACACGCTCGCGCCGGGCGTGCAGCAGGTGCAGGCCGGCGAGCGGGTCCGGCTCACCCCCGGCGGCGTTCAGGCCGAGCGCGTCTTCCGGTTCGGCGCCGGGCCCGTGGCGGCCGGCGACGACGAGGAGCTCGTGCGCCGGGGCGCGGCCGTGTTCGAGGAGGCCTTCGAGTCCGTCCTCGCGTCCGTGCGCGGCCGGCAGCTCGTGCTGCCGCTCTCGGGCGGGATGGACTCGCGCCTCGTCGCGGCGATGCTCGTGCGCGGCGGCCGCACCGACGCGGTGTGCTACAGCTACGGCGAGCCGTGGCGCTTCGAGCCGCGCGCGAGCCGGGCCGTCGCGCGCCTGCTCGGGCTGCCGTGGCACTTCGTCCGCTACTCGTCGCGGCGCTGGTCGCGCTGGTCGCGCACGCCCGAGTACGCCGCGTTCCGCCGCAGCGCGCCGGGCCTCGCGACGGTCGAGCACGAGCAGGACTGGCCGGCCGTCTACGAGCTCCGCCGGCGCGGCGTCATCCCCGACGGCGCCGTCCTGATGCCGGGCCACTCGGGCGACTTTCTCAGCGGCCGCCACCTCCCCACCGACGTCCACCTCGACAGCGCGTCCGGGGGCATCTGGGAGAGCTACTACCGCGAGTGGCCCGTCCGAGCGATGCCGCCGGACGTCGTCCAGGCGCTCCACGAGCGGATCGCGCGCGTGACGGCCGGCGCGGCCACGCCCGCCGAGGCGTCGACGCAGTGGGACTGGCAGGAGCGGCAGACCAAGACGATCGTCAACAGCGTGCGCAGCTACGAGGGCTTCGGGCTCGACTGGCGGCTGCCGCTGTGGAGCAGCCGGGCCGCGCTCGACTTCTGGGGCACGATCCCGGTCGAGCAGCGCCGTGGCCGCCGCCTCTACCTCCGCGTCCTGCGCCGGCTCATGGGCGACGCGCTCTTCGATCTGCCGGCGACGCCGCGCCGCGGGCCCAACGTCATCAACAAGCTCGAGCGCCTGACCGATTCCGGCCTCGACCGCTACGGCATCTGGCTCGGCCCCGCCCCGCTCGCGTCGCGGCTGCGCGTGCGCGACCTCGTGCACGTGCGCGACCCGGGCGTCGCGCGCGTCGTCGCGGACATCGTCGCGCCGCTCGCCGGGCGCTCGGCGGTGCGCGTGCCCATCAACGGCCTGCTCGCGCTCGCGCAGCTCAACGACCTTGCCGACGGCCGCCCGCTCTCCTGACGCGCTGAACACGCTCACGCTCTCCCCCGACGACGCCCGCTACCTCGCGCTGTGGACGGCCAGTCCGCAGCGGAGCCCGTTCTCGCACCCCGGTGCCGTGGAGGCGTACGGGGCAGCGTTCGGGCTCCGCGTGCGCGTTCTGGGCATCCCGGCGGAGGACGGGGCGCTCGTGGCTGCGGCCCCGGTCTTCGAGAAACGGAGGGGCCCGTTCGTCGCGTCGGCCCTGCCCCCGCTCTGCCCGGTCCACACGCCCCTGCTCGCGGCCCGGCCCTCCGACGCATCCGTCCACGCCCGCACGACGCCGCTCGACGCACTCCTGGCAGCGTTCGGCAGCCGGTACGCTCAGGCCACGTTCCACCTCGCCGCGACCCTGCCCGACGTCCGCCCGTTCCCGTGGGCCGGCTGGGCGGTCGCGCCGAGATCTACCTACACCCTCGACCTCTGCGGCGACCTCGAGGCCGGGTTCTCGACGGCCGTCCGGCGGACGCTTCGGCGGGACGCGGGAGCGTTCGACATCGCCGAAGGGATAGCCCCCGTGCCGGACCTCGCCCGGCTCGTCGACGCCGCCTACGCGCGCAGCGCGGCCCGGCTCGGCGTCAGGCCCGCAACGACGACCGCGCTCGTCCGCGCGCTCGCGGTAGCCGGCCTCGCACGCGTCGTGGCCGCGGTGCGCGGCGGCGTCGCCGAGGCTGTCGTGGCGGTGGCGTCGGACGGGGAGACCGCGTTCTACTGGATCGCGGGCAGTGTGCCCGGGCCGGCGATGACCGTCCTACTCGGCGCGCTCCTGCCGCGCCTCGCGACCGAGGGCGTGCACCGGTTCGACTTCTGCGGCGCGAATACGCCGACGATCGCCGAGTTCAAACGCCGCTTCGGACCCGTGCTCGCGCCCGCCCCACTCGCGACGGTCGTCCCGAGCCGGACGCTTCGCGCGCTCCGGCGCCTACGCCCGTGACGCGGCGCGGCCGGCCCCTCCGCGAGAGGCCGGCCGCATCGCTGCCAGGGGCTGGACCTTTACAGGATCGAGCGGAACGTGCTCGTGACCGGCTCCGGCCGCGGCGACTCGGCGTCCGGGCTGGCCGGCGTCGCAGGCGCGTCGGCCCCGTCGGCACCGCAGTACATCGCGTAGGCGTCGCGCAGGTCTGAGGCGATGGCCGACGACGAGCGGCCCTCGATGTGGCGGCGCTCGAGGACGAAGACCGGGTCGCCGTCCTTGATCAGGACCATGAACGGGCTCGACGGCGGGATGCCGGCGAGGTGCTCGCGCAGGCGCGCCGTCGCCTCCATGTCCTGGCCGGCGAAGACCGTCACCTGTCGGTCCGGGCCGTCGAGCGGCTGCACGAGCGCGACGGCGGGGCGCGCGTTGGCCGCGGCGCAGCCGCAGACCGAGTTGACGACGGCGAGCGTCGTGCCGGTCTGCGCCTGCTCCATCGCGGCGTCGACGTCGGCCGCGGTGCGGAGCTCCTGGACGCCGAGGCGGGTCAGCTCCTCGCGCATCGGGGCGACGAGGTATTCGGGGTACGGCATGGGAAGCGTCGGTAGGTGGATCCCGCAGGGTACCGATTCGGACGGGCGCCGTTCCGCGGCTCGGGTCCGTGCTGTGTGGTGGGTTAGAGAAAAGTGGGGGGTGTGGAAAAAATGAGACGGCGCGAGACGGGACCGTCTCAAAGCCAGCCTCCGGCCCGATTTAAGGGCACTGCGGCGTGCCCGATACCCGCTTCCGCCCGTGTCCCGACCGCTTGCTCGGCCGCCCCGATTCGCCCTCGCCCGACCGAGCGAGTAGCTTGCCCGGACCGCCACATTCCAACCCCGCATGCACAGGTTCTTTCTGACGGCGCTCGGTGCCGGCGCACTTCTCCTCGCCTCCGCTGCACCCGCCTCCGCGCAAGCCTCCGGATGGGGCGCCCGCGCGACCGCCTCGGCAGCGTCATCCTCTGACGCCTCCGACACGGCCGCCCGCCGCCGCCCGACCCGCCGCTCTGCCGCCCGGACGGACAGCGTCTACACCGTCGCCTCCCGCTCGTCGTCGTTCTCGTCCTCGTCGAGCAGCGCGATGTCGGCCGAGCGGATGGCGATGATCTCGTCGTCGCTGCGCGAGGCCGGCCGCCCGTGGCTCGGGACGCCGTACCGCTGGGGCGGCGAGTCGCGCCGCGGCATCGACTGCTCCGCCTTCGTCCGCGCGTTCATGCGCGACAACCTCGGCGTGGACCTCCCCCGCGCCACGGCCGGGCAGCAGTTCGAGGGCGTCTCGATCCGCAAGGACGACCTGCTCCCCGGCGACCTCGTCTTCTTCCGCCGCCGCTCGGTCCGCCACGTCGGCGTGTACCTCGGTGACGGCGAGTTCATCCACGCGTCGTCCAGCCGCGGCGTGACGGTCTCGAACCTCTCTGAGGGCTACTACCAGGAGGCCTACTGGATGGCGCGCCGCGTCCTCTCGGCGCCCGCCTCGGGCCGCCGCCCGACGCAGCGCCGCCTCGACCCGGACTCCGCCTCCGTCCGCGGCTAAGGCCCGCTTTCTGCGACGTGCACTCGGGCCCGCGCAGCGACGTGCGGGCGACGTGCATCCCGCACCTGATTCGGCCGTATCTTGGCCCATCCCGCATCCCGGCTCCTCTGCCGGGATGCTCCTTTTTTGTACCGTCCGGACCGAGACCCGCACTATGAGCAGCTCTACTGTCTACCTCACCGAAGAAGGCCTCCACAACCTCAAGGACGAGCTCCACCGAGCCCGCACGACCGAGCGCCAGGAGATCGCCGAGGCCATCGCGGAGGCCCGCGCCCAGGGCGACCTCTCCGAGAACGCCGAGTACGACGCCGCCAAGGAGTCGCAGGGCCACCTCGAGGCCCGCATCGCGCGCCTCGAGGCGACCGTCGCCGCGGCCCGCATCGTGGACGAGTCCGAGGTGGACGCGTCGCGCGCGCGCATCCTCTCGAACGTCCGCGTGATGAACAAGAAGGCCAAGCAGGAGGCCATCTACACGCTCGTCGCCCCGCAGGAGGCCGACCTCGCGCGCAACCGCGTCTCGGTCGAGAGCCCGATCGGCAAGGGCCTGCTCGGCAAGGAGGTCGGCGACACCATCGACATCAAGGTGCCGGCCGGGCTCGTCAAGCTCGAGATCCTCGAGATCACGCGCTAGCCGCCGTGCTCCGCCCGCGCCCGTCCACGCCGCCCGGTGGGCCGCCCCGCCCCCGGCCGCCGCGCCCCGCCGCCCGA
>JBBSUZ010000227.1:0-5493 GCA_038233965.1 Rhodothermales bacterium
AGCGCCGCGGCCTGCCGCAGGAGCTCAAGTACGTCGCCGTGATCGAGAGCTCGCTCAACACCGGGGCGACGAGCCCCGCCGGGGCCGCCGGCCTCTGGCAGTTCATGCCCGCCACGCAGGCGCAGTTCGGCCTGACGTCGCGGAGCGTCCGCGACCCCGCGCGCTCGACCGACGCCGCCGTCCGCTTCCTCGACGGGCTCGGGCAGACGTTCAACGGCGACTGGCAGCTCGCGCTCGCGGCCTACAACTGTGGCCCGGCGCGCGTCAGCCGCCTCGTCTCGGCGTACCGCGCCCGGACCGGCGAGACGCCGACGTTCTGGGACCTCCGGGCCTCGCTCCCGCGCGAGACCCGCGACTACGTCGCCCGCTTCATCGCCGCGGCCCAGCACTTCGAGGGCTGAGCCGCCGACGCCTCGGGCGCGCCGCTACTGGTCGCGCCCGAGCGTGATCACGCGCACGTCGTAGGCCCCCACCATCGAGCCGCTGCCCTGGCTCGTCACGTCGACGCGCCAGTCGCCGCGCTCGGCCTGGAACGGCCCGAGGCGCACCGACGGCGACTCGCTGGACCGTGCCTGCTCGCTCCGCGTGACGGTCCCACCGGGCGACGTCACGCGGAGGTAGCCGGCGAACCCGAGCGGGATCAGCTCGACATAGAACGTCCCGCTCGACGGCACGCGGACGGCCACCTCGTCGTAGAACTCGCCCTTGATCTGCTGCCGGTCCTCGTAGTCGAGCCGGCCGGAGACGGCCGAGATCACGACGGCGCTGAGCGCTGACACGCGCACCTCGTATGCGCCGCGGGCACTCTCGCTGTAGGCCGTCGCGATCACGGTGTAGATGCCCGCCTCGGCCGCGATGAAGCTCACCTGGGAGACGCGCGTGCTGCCGAAGTCGTCGTTGCTCCACTCGCGTCCGCTCGGCGCGCGGACGACGAGGTAGGTGTCGAACTCGCTCGACGACATCGTCACCGTGACCTCGTCGCCGCTGCGGACGGTGGTGGTGTACGAGTCGTACGGGCTGCCTCGCTCGCTGGTCGGGTCCGAATCCGTGAGCGCGCCCTGAAACGTCGGCCGGGCCGAGAGGTCGGCCGCCGGAGCAGCGCGGTTGGAGCCTCGGGGAGCCGAGGGCGGCGGCGGCGGGGCCACGGTGGCGACGGTCGGGACGGGCTGGGCCTGCGCGAGGGGACCGGTAGCGGCGCTGCCGAGGATGGCAGCGAGGACGAAGCGGGCGGGAGCAGACATCGGAGCGGGGGTGGTGGACGCGGATATAAAAACAACCCGCCCGGCGATTTCTCCCCGGGCGGGCTGGCAAGCAGGGAGTTCCTGCAGAGAGTCACCGCGCCGAGGCGCCGTGCTGTCCGGCTCACGCGACGCCCGGCCGCCGTGTTCCCCGCGAGCGCACGGAATGGCCCTCCGCGGCGTTCTGGACGGCCTAGCTTCCCGCCTCTCCCCTGCCCGCTCCGATGCCCCGTCTCTCGCTCGCCGCCCTGCTCGCCGTCGTGATCGCGCTCGCGCCCCCGGCCGACGCCCAGCGCCGCCGCCCCGCACGCACGCCTCGGCCTGCTGCTCAGGCGGCCCGTGTCGCCGCCGCTCAGTCTACCGCGCCCGCGTCTCTGACGAACGTCTACGCCATCGAGACGCCCAAGGGCCGCATCGTCGTCCGCCTGTTCGACGACACGCCGCTGCACCGCGACAACTTCCGCGCCCGCGCCGCCGCCGGCCTCTTCGACTCGACGCTCTTCCACCGCGTCATCCCGACGTTCATGGCGCAGGGCGGCGACCCGAACACGCGCGACGACGACCCGTCCAACGACGGCCTCGACTCGCCCGGCGCGACGATCCCGGCCGAGATCGGGCACCCGCACCTGCGCGGCGCGCTCGCCGCGGCCCGCCAGGGCGACGAGGTCAACCCGATGCGCGCGTCCTCGCCGAGCCAGTTCTTCCTCGTCCAGGGCCGGCCGTTCGGGCCGCGCGAGCTGCCGCGCATCGAGCCGACGGTCCAGGTCGCGATGCGCGACACGTCGTTCCACTTCGCGCCCGAGCTCGCCGCGCGCTACGCGGCCGAGGGCGGCGCGCCCTACCTCGACGGCCAGTACACGGTCTTCGGCGAGATCATCGAGGGCCTCGACGTCCTCGACGCCATCGCCGCCGTCCCGACTGATCCCGGCGACCGCCCCTCGGAGCGCCTCTGGATGGTCGTCCGGCCGCTCCCGGCCGACTTCGCCCCGGCTGCACCCACGCAGTAGACCCGCCTGGCCGGCTCCTCGCCGGGCAGGGCGGGGAGCCGGCCGAGGCCAGGCTACGCGAGGCCGAGCTGCTCCAGGATCGCCGACTGGTCGGTGACGCCCCAGCGCTCGGTGCACAGGCCGTCCTTCCACATGCCGAGCTGCATCGCCGGCGCCTCGAACGAGCGGCCGGTCGGGGCGTGGCCCTGGAACTCGCCCCGGTGCGTGCCGCGAACCGTGTAGCGCATCGCGACCCAGTCGTCGGTCGCCACCATCTCGACGGGCTCGACGGTGAGGTCGGGAAAGGCGGTTCGGAAGTCGCTGAAGAAGTGCTTCAGGCCGTCCTTCGTCGGCGCGTAGTCGCCCGGGTCGTGGTCGACGAAGCCGTCGGCGAGGATCTCGTCGAGCACGTCGAGGTGGCCCTTGCTGGCGACCTCGTCGCCCCAGCGCGTCTGCGCGTCGATATTCTGCTGCTTGGACATGGGAGTGTCAGGAAGATGGGAGCGCTGCTCGACTCGGGGCGCCGGCGGGGTCCGCCGCAGGAGACAGCACGCCGGTGAAGACAGAGCCGGTCAACCGGGTTCCGTCAGACGGCGGAATCCGGCCCTGCCGGCGTTTCGCCTCGCACCGTCCGGGAGTACGTCCGAGAGCCCTCGACGGTGCTCGACGGTGCGATACGCGCTACGCCGTCTCGGCACCGGCTGCGGCCAGCGCGTCGAAGCCGCCGGCGTTGACGGCGCCGGCGTGGCCCATCTCGCGCAGGAGGCCCACGGCGCGGCCGGAGCGCGTGCCCGAGCGGCAGTAGAGGTAGACCGGGCCGTCGGCCGGGAGGCCGAGCGCCTCGACCTGCGCCTCGAAGCCGGGCGCGTTGACGTCCACGTTCACGGCGCAGGCGAGGTGGCCCGCGGCAAACTCGGCCGGCGTGCGGACGTCGAGGACAGGAGCGTCTGCGGCGCGGCTGGCGACGAAGTCGGCGGGCGCGAGGCGGTCGTCAGGAATCGGGGTCATGAGTCGGATGGAGGCGGGGATGCGGCGTCGAGGCGCGCCTCGAGGCGAGCCTCGAGGCGCGCGAGGCGGCCCTGGAGGTCCAGCAGGAGGTGGAGGATGACGACGTGCGTCCTCTTGGCGTCGATGCCGACGGGGCTCTGGTCGCTCGCGATGGCGCGGGCGATGGCGTCGAAGTCCTCGGCGGGCAGGTCGAAGGGGTCGGTCACGGGATCAGCGGGAGAGGACGGCGCGCGTGCCGGCGAGCGCCTCGACGGCGTCTCGGGCGGCGCGTCCGACGTGCTCGTCAGCGTCTCGTTCCGGATCCGGTAGCCGCGACCCGGGGCCGCTACTCGGGGCGCAGGCCGGGGATCGGGGCGAACGACTGGAGCGCGGCCCCGTCTGCGGGCACGCCGACCTGGATGTAGCGGTGGCCCGATCGCTTGTGGCATGCGTTGCAGCCGTCGAGCATGAGCGCGTACGTCGAGTCGAAGCGGGCGCGGTCGCCCGTGCGGGCCGCGGCGCGGAGGTTCTCCGCACGCGGCATCGCGACCTCGGCCGCGATCGCCGAGATGTCCACGTCGCGGAGCGTGATGCGGCTCTCGATGACGCGCTCGGTGTTCTCCTGGATGCGGGCGGCGTAAAACGCCGCGAGCGGCCAGTTGTCCGCCTCGGCCGCCGTCTGTGCCTTCTCGGCGTAGCGCTGGTAGAGGACCATGTGCAGGAGCAGTTGCTGCGACTGGATCGCCGCGTTGCGGGCCGCCGTCGCCCCGCGCGACTCGGGCGCGACCGTCTCGGGCCGGAACACGGCGAACAGCGCCGTCAGGACAGCGAACAGGGCCACGAGCATGGCGACGAGCGAGACGGCGGACGAGCGGTTCATCGGGAGGGCTGCAGACTGAACGTCAAGCTCCCCCGGGCGGTCGGGGATCCGCTGGAGCACAGATAAATCACGCCGCAGTGCGGCACCTTTCCTGTGGGGGGCGGTAGCTCCCCCGAAACCCATCCGGACGCTCCGATGCCGCCCCTCACGCCTGACGACCTGCCTGCCGGCCTCGCCGCCGTGCTCCCGTTCCTCTATGTCGCCTGGGCCGACGGCCGCCTCACCGCGGACGAGGTCGACGCCATCCGCACGCACGTCGTCGCGCAGCCGTGGCTCACGGACGAGGAGCGGACGCTGCTCACGGCCTACCTCGACCCCACGGCCCCGCCCGACGCCGCGACCGTCCACGGCTGGGCGCAGACGCTCCGCACGACGCTCCCGACCGTCCCGGCCGAGGCGCGCGACTCGCTCGCCGCGCTCGGCGAGGCCCTCGCGACGCTCTCCGTCACCGGCGACGGCTCGGGCGCCGACCCCGACATCCGCGCCGCGCTCGCCGAGATCGAGCGGGCGCTCGCGCTCGACGGGGCCGAGGAGGTTCGCGGGATGGAGACGCCCGCGCCCGACCCGGGTCCGCCCGCGATCCCGCCCGCCGCGCCGCCCGCCTTCGACGTCGCCGCCCTGCAGGCCGTGTTCGACGGCGACCGCGCCGCCGTTCGCAACCGGGTCCGCGGGCTGCTCCAGGACCCGGCGTTCGCCTATCCCGAGCCGTCGATCACCAAGGAGGACTACCGCGAGCGCGTCCTGACGTGGCTCCACCTGCTCGCCGACGCCGGCTTGGGCAGCCTCGCGTTCCCACCCGAGGTCGGCGGCGGGGGCAGCATCGGCGACTTTATCGCGTCCTTCGAGACGATCGCGTTCCACGACCTCAGTCTCGCCGTCAAGTACGGCGTGCAGTTCGGGCTGTGGGGCGGCTCGGTCGCGCAGCTCGGCGGCGAGGCGCAGAAGGCCCGGCTCCTGCCCGACATCGGCAGCCTCGCGTTGCCCGGCGCGTTCGCGATGTCCGAGCGAGCCCACGGCTCCAACGTCCGCGACCTCCAGACGACGGCGACGCTGGACCGCGAGACGGACGAGTGGGTCATTCTCACGCCGACCGAGCGCGACCACAAGGAGTGGATCGGCAACGCGGCCGCGCACGCGCGCATGTCCACGGTCTTCGCCCAGCTCGTCATCGACGGCGAGAGCTACGGCGTCCACGCCTTCCTCGTGCCGCTCCGAGGCGACGACGGCCGCGTGGTCGAGAACGTCCGCATCGAGGACTCGGGCCACAAGATGGGCCTCAACGGCGTCGACAACGGCCGCGTCTGGTTCGACGCGGTCCGCATTCCGCGCACGAACCTGCTGAACCACTTTGCGCAGGTGAGCCACGACGGCGTCTACACGAGCCCCATCGCGAGCGAGGGCA
>JBBSUZ010000228.1:0-5473 GCA_038233965.1 Rhodothermales bacterium
ACCTCGTGCTGATGCACGACGAGTCGCTGGACCGGACCACGACCGGAGTGGGCCGCGTCGACGCGACGCCGGTCGCGGCCGTCCGCGCCGTCCGCCTGCTCGACGTACGCGGCACGCTGACGTCGTTCCGCGTCCCGACGCTCGCTGAGGCGCTCGCGTGGGCCGAAGGCCGCGCCGTGCTGATGCTGGACGTCAAGCGCGACGTCCCGTACCCGGAGATCATCGCGGCCGTCCGCGCCGCCGGCGCCGAAAACCGCGTCGTCGTGATCGTCTACTCGCTTGCGGACCACGAGACGCTGACGGCGCTCGCGCCGGACCTCAACGTCTCCGCCTCGCTCGAGACGCCGGCCGAAGCCGACGCGCTCATCGCAGCCGGCCGCGCGGGCCGCGTGGACCTCGCGCGCACCATCGCCTTCGCAGGCGTCGGCAGCGCCGACCCCGAGGTCGTCGCGCGGCTGCACGCCGCCGGCATCCGCGTCCAGGTCGGCACGTTCCCGCTCGACGCAGCGGCTGACGCGGCGACCAACCCGCTCGTTTATATCCCGTTCCTCGAGGCGGGAGCGGACGTGATCGCGACCGACAACGTCCGCTCTGCGTCCGAGGCCGTCCGCATGTTCAACACGGCCCGTCTGCGCCGCCGCCGGTAGCCGGGTCGGACACGAGGCGCTCGGCGAAGCAGTCCAGCCAGTCCGTCGCGCCGGGCAGGAGCGGGACGGCCCCGACGCCGATCGCGCCGAGGCTCTGCCACACGCGCGACGTCTCGAAGTTCGCGCCGGGGCGTGCGGGAAACAGCACGGCGGCGGTGCGCACGAGCGCCCGGCCGTCCGGCCCGACGATGGCGTCGCGGTAGCGGTGCAGCGCGCCGAGCGCGTCGCCCGGCGGGGCCGCGCCCGATGCATCGGTCCGGTACTTCGCGTCCAGCACCACGACGTGGTCCGGAACGCCCGGCCGCCGGACGGTGACGAGCAGGTCGGGGATCTGGACGAGGAGTGCCGGCGGACCCGAGAACCGCGGTGACCGGACGATCTCGACGCTGACGCCTTGGCCGGCGAGGTGAACCGTATGTGCCGCACCCCGTCCGAACCGGCCGCCGAATGGCCGGGAAGGCAGATCGACGCCGAGCGCGCCCGACAGAGCACGGACGACCGCGAGCGACGCCCACGCTTCGTAGAGCGCGCTCGTGTCCTGCGCCGGCGCCCGGTCCGTCCCGTCGGCGAGCGCGAGCGAGCGGGTGAGCGCGGCGAGGGCGTCCGCCGCGTCCGCGTAGTCCGGCCGTGAGCGAAGGGCGCGTGGGGCCGCGGCGGGCGGCCGACCGGCGCCGATGAACATCTCAGATCGACGGGCGCGCCGCAGGGTGGATTCGAGGCGCTCGACCTCGGCCACGACGGCCGCGCGCCGGAGCGTCAGCGGCTTCGTCTGCTCGGAGGCGCGCAGCCTAGACGCGCGGCGCAGCGCTGCGTCGAGGCCGGCGGCGAGCCAGCGGTGGGCGGGCGTGTCGAGGCTCGGCCGCGCCGGACGCCCGGGCACGCGCTCGGGCCAGACGGCCGTGCCGCGCAGCGCCCGAAGCGTCTCACCTGAGGCGCGGCGCAACGCAGACGGTCGGACCGTCACCAGCGCGCGGGACGTCTCCGCCGCCGGGTTGCGCGCGACCGACGCGAGGGCCCGCTCCAGCCGCGGCGTCTCGTCCCGCAGCAGCGCCAGCCACGCCGGCTCCGACGCCCGCCCCGCCGCCCGCTCCACCGCAGCGTCGGCCGGGCGGACGAACGCGAGCGCGGCGCCCGACACCGCAGCCTCGACGTCGGCGCGCATCACCTCGATGTCCGACCACGACGCCTTGGCCGGCGACACCGTCACCTCGACGCTCAGCTCGGGCATGCCGCCGACCGTGACCGTGAACCGGCTCCGCCCGGCCTGCGAGCCGAACCGGACCGGGCCGTACACGACCGTCCCGCCGCGCGCCAGGGACAGCCCCGCGATGAGCACCGGGTCGGCGTGGTGCAGCGCGACGGGCGACCCGTCGAGGCTTTCGAGCCACACGTTCTGGGTCGTCTCCTCGTCGATCCGCAGCGGCACGGTCAGGCGCTCCGCTCCATCGAGGCGGACCGTGCGGCCGGGCGCGGGACGGACGGTCACGACCTCGCGGGCGTCGCGGACGTCGCGGTGCGGGCCGGACCAGATGAGCCGGACGCGGTCGGTCTCGGCGATGACGAGCGGCGGCGTCACGCGAACGGGTCGGCGTCGGCGATCGCGGCGGCGCGGGCGGCGGTGATCGGGAACGCGGCGCCGGCGAGCGCGGCCGGGCGGCCCGTCGCCGTCCACGTGTCGAGTGCGTCGCGCGCCTCCTGCCCCGACGCCCACGCGAGCAGGCGCAGCGCGACGTCCGGCCGACCGTCGAGGCGCGGCACGAGGCGGGCGGCGAGCGCGACGTCGAGCGGATCGACGGGCTCGCCGCGGCGCGTACGGAACGCGGCCGGCGTCTCGAGCGCGTGGAGCGCGAACAGGGCGACCTCGTCGCGCGTGCGGTAGCCCGGCCCGTCGGCCCCGAGGGCGCGGGCAGCGGAGACGATGGCATCGACGGAGCGCTGGACTTCCGACCGTTCGGAATCCGTCAGATCCAGACCGTCGCCCAGTCGGATCGCGCGCGGCATCCACACCGATGCGGCCCAGACCTCCTGTTCCGACGTATCTGCCAACTCACCGACCGTTAGCCACTGCTCCAGATCAGTCGCGGCGAGCGTCAGCACGAACGCCCGGTCCAACACCCGCGCGCTGACCGCGTGGACGCTCTCGTCCACGTTCACCGTCCCGACCAGCGCCATGTTGGGCGGCAGCGAGACGCCCTGCCAGCCCGCATCGCCGACGCGCTCGGTGAGCAGCGGCGGGCTCGCCCAGCCGCCCGGCGCGGGCGTGCGCGCCTCCATCCGCGAGAGGACGTCGGCGAGGTAGTGCTCGGGCCGGCCGAGGTTCATCTCGTCGAGGACGAGCGTGTGGGGGCGGGTCGGATCGTCCGCGGCGGAGCGAGCAGCGCGGAGCAATGCGCCCGGGCGGAAGCGGCCGGCGAGATCCGTGTAGCCGAGCGTCTCGGCCGGGTCCGTCCAGTCCGGCCGCACCGGGATCGTCTCGGCCACGCCGCCTGTCGCCTCCGCGATGAGCACCGGCAGGCGGCTCTTGCCGACGCCCGTCGGGCCGGCGAGGAGGACGAACGGCTTGGTGCGGAGGGCCGTGAGGTACGCCGCGATCTCGAACGGCTCGTAGACGAACCCGCGCGCCGCGACGTGCGCGACGACGCGCTCGGTGGCCTCGGCGCGGTCGAAGGCGGCGGCTGGACCGGCGACGTACGGTTCAGGTGGCTCGGCGACGCGCTCGGGCGTGCGCGCCGGCTCGCGGCGGGCGGCATCACGGACAGCCTCGACGGCCGCCATCAGCGCTTCGGGGTCGGCCCCGGCGCGGGCTCGGACGACAAACTCGAGCACCTTGCCGTCGATGGCCGGCACCTCGTGGAGCACGCGCTGCACGACGGCCCGGAAGCGCGCCTCGGGCGTCGGCAGGTCGGCATAGAGGTCGAGCACGCGGAGGTGCGGCGCGAAGCCGTCGTATGGGACGCGCGCCTCCTCGAGCAGCACGACGAGCGGGCGCACGCGGACCCGGTGTGGCGCGTGAACGCCTGGCGAGAGGACCGTCGCGTCGTCGAACGCGCGGCCCGTCGCCTCGAACATGCCGCCGATGACCTGACGTCCGGCGATGTACGCGAAGATGCGGTCGCCGGGCTGGACCTCGGCGAGGCGCGCGCGGCCCTGCCGCCGCAGCGCGAACGTGCCGGCGCGGACGAACGCGGGGAAGGCCTCGCGCGAGACGGACCAGAGCCAGTACCTCATGCCTGCGGGTCGGGACGCCGGAAGCTACCGGCCGCCGCGGTGGAACGCCCGACCGGCCCGGCCTTATCACCAGCCCTCATATATCTCGACCATGCGTCTCTTCTCTCGCGCAACCCACCTGCTCGCCGCGCTCGCCCTGCTCGCTGCCTTGCCCGCCTGTGACAGCGGTACTGACGGACCGGACGACGGCCCGCCCGGCTCCCTCCGCCCGCTCGTCCTCGCCGACCTCCTCGCCCCGGCGACGACGGCCGAGGTCGACGCCGTCCGCGCCGACTGGCGGACGCGCGACACGCGCGCCCGCGACGTCCGCGTTGAGGCCGAGGGGACGATGCTGCTCGGGACGGTTCCGGTCCGGTTTACGGTCCTCTCGCACACGGTCGGCGGCGCGCGGCACGTCGGGGCCGTCCTCGTGCCCGTCTCGCTGCCGGCCGACGCGCGCGTGCCGGTGCTCGTCTACGCGCACGGCGGCTACAGCGGGGCGGGCGGCGCGCCGTACGACGTCGGCTCGTTCCCGGCGCAGTTCCTCGGCGTCGCGCAGCGCCTCGTCTACGTCGTCCCGGCGTACCGCAGCGAGCGCATCGCCATCAACGGCCGCGTGTTCACGGCACAGGGCGAGCCGTCGATCGGCAACTTCGACGTCGACGACACGATGGCGCTGCTCTCGGCCGCGCTCGAGCGGACGCCGCAGGCCGACGGCGCGCGTGTGGGCGTGCTCGGCGAGAGCCGCGGCGGGCTCGTCGCGCTCGAGCTCGGTGCCCGCGACCGCCGCGTCAAGCTCGTCCTCGACGCCTTCGGCCCGACCGATGTCCGTATCGCGTATACGCCGGCCCTCCTCAGCGAGGAGCAGTTCCGCGCGAGCGTCCGCGCCACGATCGCCGCGCCGACCACCTTCGACAACCTCATCACGAGCGCCATCCTGCCCGTCGATCAGGTGACGGCCAACGCGGACGGCTCGCTCACGATCACGGACGCCGGCTACCGCGAGATGCGCGAGCGCCTCGCCCGCACGGCCCCGGTCGCGTACGTCGCCGACCTGCCGACGACCGAGGTGCACCACGGCGCGATCGACCCCGTCGCGACGGTCGATTTCTCGCGCGCGCTCGCCCGCGCCTTCGCCGCAGCGGGCCGGCCCTCGGGCAGCGCGACGTTCCGCTACTACGAGTACCCGCTCGGCCTGCACACCCTGTTTACGCTGCTCGACGTCGCGCCGCGCCTCAACGACGCGCTCGTCCGCACGCTCGCGCCCTGAACGCGGGACGGGACAACCAGGAGCGGTCACATCGAACCCGGAGTGCTGACGCACGGTTGTCAGCCGCAGCGACGACATTTACCGGCTTCCCTCCCGCTCCCCCGATGGCCAACATCACCCGGATCAACTCGCCGTTCACGCTCGACACGCCGTTCCGGCCGATGGGCGACCAGCCGCGCGCCATCGAGGAGCTCACCGAAGGCGTCTTCCGGGGCGACAAGGCCCAGACCCTTCTCGGCGCGACGGGCACCGGCAAGACGTTCAGCATCGCCAACGTCGTGCGGAATACGGGCAAGCCGACGCTCGTTTTTTCGCACAACAAGACGCTCGCGGCGCAGCTCTACGCCGA
>JBBSUZ010000229.1:0-5471 GCA_038233965.1 Rhodothermales bacterium
GCGCTCCACCAGGAGCTCGTGGAGAGCATCGCCGAGAACGACGAGGGCCTCATGGAGCTCTTCTTCGACAAGGGCACGCTGACGGAGGACGAGATGCGGCAGGGCCTGCGCGGCGCAATGATCCGCCACCAGCTGTTCCCCGTCTTCCTCACCGTCGCTCGGGAGAACGTCGGCGTGAGCCGGCTCATGGGCTTTATCGACGCCGTCTGCCCGAGCCCTGCCCAGATGCCGCCGCCCGCGATGAGCGCCGGCACGGTCCGCGTCGACGCCGCGAGCCCGCCAGTCGCGTTCGTCTTCCGGACGATGGCCGAGGAGCACGTCGGCGAGTTCTCGTTCGTGAAGGTCGTCGACGGGACGCTCGAGGCGGGCATGGACCTCGAGAACGCGCGCGACGGCACGGTGGAGCGCCTCGGCCCGCTGAGCGCCGTCAACGGCCGCGAGCGCGTGGCCGTGGACCGCCGCGTCGCCGGCGCCCTCGGCGGGACCGTCAAGCTGAGGCACACGCACGCCGGCGACACGCTGCGGCGCAAGGGCTCGGACGCGGTCGTGGCGCCGGTCCAGTACCCGGAGCCGCGGATGGCCGTCGCCGTGCGGGCGGAGCGGGCGGGCGAGGAGGACAAGTTGGCGACCGGCCTCGCGCAGATCGTCCGCGAGGACCCTGCGCTCCACGTCGCCCACGACGCGCACCTCGGCCAGACGACGCTCTCGGGGCAGGGCGAGATGCACCTCGACATCGCAAAGACGCGCCTCAAGAACCGCGCGGGCGTGGACGTCGTGTTCGACCGGCCGCGCGTGAGCTACCGCGAGACGGTCCAGGGCCGGGCCGTGGCGAGCTACCGGCACAAAAAGCAGACCGGCGGCGCGGGCCAGTTCGCGGACCTCACGCTGCACGTCGAGCCGCTCTCGGAGGACTACGTCCCGCAGGGCGACCTCAAGATGCGCCGCGAGCACACGCTCGAGACGCCGTGGGGCAGCAAGGTCCACTTCGTCGACGCCATCGTCGGCGGCGCGATCGACATGCAGCGCTTTTTCGGCGCGATCCAGAAGGGCGTCGCCGAGTCGCTCCAGCACGGGCCCGTCGCGGGCTACCCCGTCGGCGACGTCCGCGTGGTCGTGGCGGACGGCGCGATGCACCCGGTCGATTCGAACGACAACGCCTTCCGCACGGCGGCCAAGATGGCCTTCCGCCAGGGCTTCCGCGACGCGCAGCCGGCCGTCCTCGAGCCCGTCGTGGCCGTCGACGTCACGGTGCCGGAGGCGCAGATGGGCGACGTCCTCGGTGACCTCAGCACGCGCCGGGCGCGCATCCAGGGCATGGAGGCCGAGGGCGGTCTGCAGACGATCCGCGCGCACGTCCCCGAGGCCGAGCTCTACCGCTACGCGACGTCGCTGCGCTCGATGACGCAGGGACGCGGGTTGCACCGCGCCCGCCCGAGCCACTACGAGCCGATGCCGCGCCACGTCTAGGATACCCTCGCCGCGGACGGCGTGCGGGACGACGGATGACGGGGTTCGGGTCAAACGGCTGAAACGGTTCCATTCGTCTCAGCCCCCAAACCCCCAAATATGTCATCCTGAACTCGTTTCAGGATCTGCATTTCATGGCGCGCCGAGAAAGGCAAAAGGCAGATCCTGAAACGAGTTCAGGATGACAATGGGAAAGGGGGGGATGCGGAAGAAAGAGCGACACCGTACCACGTCTCACTCTCCACTTCTCCCTGCTCAGCCCCCCACCCGGTGCGTCGCCGTCCGCACGGCCACGGTGAGCGCTTCGACTCGCGGGCCGTCCATCCGTGCGACCTCGATGCGCAGCGCGCCCGCCTCGACGGCGTCGCCAGGCTCCGGGACGCGGCCCAGCCGGGCGACGAGCCACCCGGCGAGCGTCCGGTAGTCGCCGCCGGCAGGGGGGAGGGCCACGCCCGTCGCCTCCTCGACCTCGTCGACGGTCGCCGTGCCCGCGACCGCGTACGTCCCGTCTGCGTGGCGGACGATCTCGGGCGTCTCGTCCAGGTCCGGCAGGGCGCCGATGAGCGCTTCGAGGACGTCGTCGAGCGTGACGAGCCCGACCGTCGTGCCGTATTCGTCGGTCACGACCGCCACCTTCTCGCCCGTCTCGCGGAACAGGTCCAGCACGCTCAGCGCGGGTGCGCCTTCGGGCACGAAGCGGACCGGGCGGACGGCGGCGGCGACGTCGAGCGGACTGCCGGCGAGCAGCTGGGCCACGAGGTCGCGGGTGGTGACCACACCCTCGACGCGGTCGAGGCCGTCCCGGCAGACGATGAGACGCGAATGTCCGGCCGCGGCGAGGGCGGAGCGGAGCGCGTCCGGCGCGTCGTCGAGGTCGAGGACGTCGATCTCGGTGCGCGGCGTCATCACGCCGGCGACGTCGCGGTCGCCGAAGCGGAAGACGCGCTCGACGATGCGGCGCTCCTCCGTGTCGATCACGCCGGCCTCGGTGCCCTCGTGCAGCAGCAGCCCGATCTCCTCCTCGGCCGCCGCCGTGCGGTCGGCGGGCTGGATGCGGAGCAGGCGGAAAATGGCGTCGGTCGAGCGCGAGAGCACCCACACGAGCGGCGTCGCGACGCGCGAGACGGCCGTCATCGGGCGCGCGACGGCGACCGCGATGCGCTCGGGGTTGTTGAGCGCGATCCGCTTCGGCACCAGCTCCCCGACGACGAGCGAGAGGTACGTGATCGCGACGACGACGAGCCCGATGGCGAGGCCGTGCGCAAATGGCGCGAGCAGATCGACGCGCGACAGGACGACTGCGAGCGGCTCGGCGAGTTGCGCGCCGCCGTACGCCCCGGCGAAGATGCCGACGAGCGTGATGCCGACCTGGACCGTCGCGAGAAAGCGGTTCGGGCGGGCCGCGAGGGCGAGCGCGGCGCGGGCGCCCAGGTCGCCGTCGTCGGCCCGCTTCTGCAGGCGGCCCTTGCGGGATGAGACGACGGCGAGCTCGGACATCGAGAAGACGCCGTTGAGCACGATCAGCGCGAGGATGAGCAGGGCCTTGGCAGTCGTCGAATCCATGACGGGCGGGAGCGGCACCTGAAAACCTGCGCGTGCCGCCGATAGGTCCCGACTCTGCGGAAATGCCGCTGCGCGGCGTGGTGGATCGGGCTAATCGATCTTCCAGTGAAGCATAGGAGAAGGATGACGCAGTGCGGAAACTCCGAATGCCGCACCGCGTCAACAGGCCATCGACCCCGACACGCCCATGCCCCGCCTCATCAAACGCTACGGAAGCCGCAAGCTCTACGACACGACCGACAGCCGCTACGTCGGCCTCGACGACATCGCCGGCTTCGTCCGCTCGGGCGAGGAGGTCTCCGTCGTCGACAACAAGAGCGGGATGGACGTCACGACGGCCATCCTGACGCAGGTCATCTCCGAGGAGGGCCGCGACGGCCGCGGCGTCCTCTCGCCGGGTTTCCTGCACGACCTGCTCCGCGTCGGCGAGCGCACGCTGCGCCGCGGCGAGGAAGCCGTCGGGAGCGCCGTCGGCGCCGGGCTGACCGTCGCCCGCCAGAGCGTCGACGAGATCGCCCGCGCGGCTGCCGAGCGCATCCGCCCCGCCGGCCCCATCGCCGACGTCCGCGACGAGATGAACAGCCTGCGCGAGCGCCTCGAGTCGCTCGAGTCCACGCTCGACGCCCTCGACCCGGCCGACCTGCCCGCCGACACGCCTGCTCCGCCGGCCCGGACGCCGCGCCGCCGGACGCCCAGCGCGTCCTGACCCTTCCCGGTACCGGCCCCGCGGCCGCACCCTGTTTCGATTCCAACGGGCACCCGCCCACATCACACCGCCCCCATGGCAACCACGACCGCGACCAAGACCAAGGCTGTCAAGGCTGACGTCAAGAAGACCAAGACCGACACCAAGCGCGTCGGCTCCGACCTGAAGAAGACCGCCGACGACGCCCTCGGCCTCGCCCGCACGACCGCCGAGAACGTCCAGAAGGACCTCGCCGAGACGGCCGGGACCGTCAAGGAGTCCGTCCAGAGCGTGTTCCTCGCCGGCCTCGGCGCGCTGTCGATGGCCGAGGAGGAGGGCTCCAAGCTCTTCAAGAAGCTCGTCAAGAAGGGCGAGAAGGTGGACCTGCCGGGCTTCGGCGCGGACCGCGTCAAGCTCATCCGCCAGAAGCTCGACGAGACGACCGAGGACGCCACCGACGCCGTCAAGACGCGCGTCTCGGACGCCAAGTACGTCGCCACGGAGACGGCCGACAAGCTCGAGGACCGCGTCTCGGACGCCGTCGCGCAGGTCATGAAGCGCATCGGCGTCCCGACGCGCGACGAGGTCTCGGAGCTCACGGCCTCGGTCGAGCGCCTCACGAAGCACATCGACTCGCTCAAGGAGCAGCGCGCCGCGGCCCCCGCCGCCCCGTCCGCCGAGCTCGCGATGGAGTCCGTCGGCGGCGGCTGGTACGAGCTCCGCGTCGGCACCGTCGTGATCGAGAAGGTGCAGGGCAAGGAGGACGCCGAGGCCGCCCTCATCCGCCTCCAGACGGCCCAGGTGTAACCGTGGGTCGGGAGCTCCTGTTCGGGGCGCGATTCCACCACGTCGTCCCCTGAGGCAGGGGTTCCGAACCCGGTGCACCGAGCGGCCCGGCGTCCACGCGATGCCGGGCCGCTCGCACGTTGACGCGGTGCGGCAGGCCGGATCCCTGCACACCCGCTTCGTATTCTAGCCGCTCCCCGGACGTAAGCGCTTCCACCATGCAGATCGCTGACCACAACCGCCGCGGCACCGTCGGCCTCGCCCTTGCGGGCGGCGGCCCCGAAGGCGCCATCTACGAGATCGGCGTGCTCCGGGCGCTCGACGACGCCCTCGACGGCCTCGACCTCAACGACGTCCCGGTGACCGTCGGCGTGTCGGCCGGCGCGTTCGTCGGCGCGAGCCTCGCCAACGGCATCACGACGGCGCAGCTCGCGCGCTCCGTCATCGGCGACGAGCCGGGCGAGCACCCGTTCCGGCCCGAGCTCTTCCTCTCGCCCGCCTTCGGCGAGTACCTCCGCCGCGCGCTGTCCGTGCCCGGGCTCGCGCTCGACGCCGTCAAGTCCGCGCTCCAGAACCCCAAGGCGACGTCCGGGCTGATGTCGACGCTCATCGACCGGCTCGGCCGCGCCGTGCCCGTCGGCGTGTTCGACAACGACCCGCTGCGCGTCTACCTCGAGACGATCTACTCGCGCCCCGGCCGCACGGACGACTTCCGCCAGCTCAAGAACGAGCTCTACGTCGTCGCGACGGACCTCGACTCGAGCCGGTCCGTCCGCTTCGGCGCGCCGGGCCTCGACGACGTCCCGATCTCGCTCGCCGTCCAGGCCTCGACGGCCCTGCCCGGCCTGTACCCGCCGGTCAAGATCGGCCAGCGCCACTTCGTCGACGGCGTGCTCAACAAGACGATCCACGCCTCGGTCGCCTTCGACCGCGGCGCGCGCCTCGTCATCGCCGTCAACCCGATCGTGCC
>JBBSUZ010000230.1:0-5408 GCA_038233965.1 Rhodothermales bacterium
AGAGAGGGTGCAGCATGGCCGGGCGGGAGGAGAACCGGGCGGGAGGGTCACGCGACGGCCGCGACGCCCTCGGCGGCCTCGGGCTGGAAGAGGACCTCGGCGATGCGGAAGCGCGTGCGGCCCGACGGGACGGCCACCTCGACCGTGTCGCCCGCGCGGCGCCCGAGCAGCGCCATCCCGACCGGCGTCAGGACGGAGAGCTGACCCGAGCCCGAGTCGGCGAGCGTCGGCACGACGATGGTGAGGACGCGCTCGTCGCCCGGGCCGACCGTCCGGATGCGGACCGTCGAGCCGAGCGTGACCACGCTCGCGTCGAGGTCGCCCGGGCGGACGACGACGGAGCGCTTGAGGCGGTCCGAGAGGTCCACGAGCGCGCGGACGTCCTGGTGGGTAGACCGACGCAGCGCGAGGAGGCGCGACAGCGTTGCACGGTCGGCCTCGGTAATCAGGGGGGCGGTAGACATGTCAATAGGGGAAGTGGGCGTCAGGATCGCGCCGGAAGCCGATCGCGCCAAGCCGTCGTCCCTATCCTGCGATCACGCTTTTCTATCGCGCTTTCATGACGCTGCTCCAGCTCCGCTACGCCGTCGCGCTCGAGCGGCACGGGCACTTCCGGCTCGCGGCCGAGGCGTGCCACGTCACGCAGCCCGCGCTCAGCGCCGGCGTGCAGGCGCTCGAGGCCGAGCTCGGCGCCGTCCTGTTCGACCGCACGGCGCACCCGATCCTGCCGACGGCGCTGGGCCGCCGCGTCGTCGCGCAGGGGCGCGTGGTCCTCGCCGAGGCCGAGCGCCTTGAGGACCTCGTCGGCGAGGCGACGGGCGAGCTGGCCGGCGAGCTCCGCATCGGCATCCTCTCGACGCTCGCGCCGTACCTCATCCCGCTCGCGATCGCGCCGTTCGCGCGCCGCTACCCCGGCGTGACGCTCGTGTTCGAGGAGCTCGTGGCCGAGAAGATCGTCGAGGGCGTGCGGCGGGACCTGCTGGACGCCGGGCTCGTCGCGACAGCCCCGCCCGGCCGCGGCGTCGTCGAGGTGCCGCTGTTCGAGGAGCCGCTCGTGGGCTACGTCTCGGCCGGCCACCGCCTGTCCGACCACGACGAGATCGGGGTCGCGGACCTCAGCCCGGACGACGTCTGGCTCATGCGCGAGGGCCACTGCTTTCGGGAGCAGGCGCTCGACGTGCTCGCCGGCGGCAACGCCCGACGCGCGGTCTCGAAGGCGGTCCAGTTCGAGAGCGGCAACCTGGAGACGCTCCAGCGCATCGTGGACCGCGGCTACGGCATGACGCTGCTGCCGTGGCTGGCCGTGCAGGGCCACGGCTCGCACGCGCCCGAGTCCGTCCGCCCGTTCGCGGCGCCGGCGCCGGCCCGGACGGTCCGCCTGATCTACGCCACGACGCTCGTGCGCCGGCACCTCGTGCGCGCGTTCGCGGCCGAGGTCGCGCGGGCCGTCGCATCGGAACTGCCGGCCGGGGCGATGCTGCACGTGCCCGAGACCCTCGGCGGCACCCCCGCCGGCGGCAAACCCACGGACGGCAACCCGGCGGGCGGCGCGGCGTGAGACGACCTCCCGATCCCGCCGTGCCCGTGCGCCAGACCCGCCTCCCGACGCTGCTCCCGACGCTGCTCCTGACGCTGCTCGCGCTCGCCGCCTGCGAGCGCCCGCCCGTCCACGCTCCGGCACCTGTACCGGGCGCCCGCCCGACGGCTGCGGCGGGCTCTGGCCTCGCCGGGGCCGCGGCGGGCGCGCTCGTCTACGTCCCGGCGTACTCGCACGTCTACGCGGGCGACGGCCGCCAGGCGCTCGACCTCACCACGACGCTCAGCATCCGCAACACAGACGCGCGCGACTCGCTCCGCGTCACTGCCGTCCACTACATCGGCTCGAACGGTGAGACGCTGCGCTCGTACCTCGACGCGCCGCGCGTGCTCGGGCCCTACGCGACGGCCGACTTCGCCGTCGCGCTGACGGACCGTGCGGGCGGCGTCGGCGCGAGCTTCCTCGTCGAGTGGACGGCGGCAGGGCCGGTGTCGCCGCCGGTCGTCGAGGCCGTCATGATCAACACGTCCGGGCAGCAGGGCATCTCGTTCGTGACCGAGGGCCGCGTCGTGGCGGAGGCGGGCGGGCAGTAGGCGCTCAGGGGCGGCGCATGCGGGAGAACGGGTAGCCGTTGCAGCCCGTCCGCGGCGCCGCCCGGTCGGCCGGCGGCGTCGCCTCGGCGGCGGCCTGCGCCGGGGCGTCGTAGGCGGTGAGGCAGAAGGCCCACGTGTACGGCGCCATCCCGTCCAGCCGGACCCAGTCGATCCGCGTCCACTTCCCCGGCGCGTAGGCGGCTGCGTTGGCCGCGTCGTTCTGCGCGATGATCGTCTGCCCGTCCCGGCGCACGATCCGCGAGCGGCTGGCCGGCTCCTGTGCCCACGTCTCGGGCGTGACGGTGAACGTGTTGCCGTAGTCGTCCACGAACGCGCCGAGCAGGTCCGGGGCGGGGGAGAGGGCCGTGCGGGGCGCGCACCCGGCGAGCGCGCAGGACGCGACGGCGAGCAGGCAGACGGCGGCGAGCGGGCGGAGCATGACGGGGGAGACGGGCGTGAGACAGTTTCGCCTCCGTCCGTGCGGTGCGCGACGTCCCCCGACTATCTTCTGTGCGATGTAAGCGCTTACCCACCGTCCCGATGCCCGACATGGCCGATTCTGTCTCGACTCTCGACTGCCCCCGCGTCGCCTACTTTTCGATGGAGTTCGGCCTCGACGACGCGCTCAAGCTTTACGCCGGTGGCCTCGGCATCCTCGCCGGCGACCATCTCAAGGGCGCGCACGACCTCGGCCTGCCGCTCGTCGGCATCGGCATTCTGTGGCGCCAGGGTTACGTCCGCCAGACGATCGACCCGGACGGACAGCCGGCCGACACGTACCGCCACTACCACTACGACCCGGACGTCGTCGAGGACACGGGCGTCGAGATCACCGTGCCGGTGCAGGGCGCCGACGTGCGCGTCAAGGTGTGGAAGACGACGGCGTTCGGGAACGCGCCGCTCTACCTGCTCGACACCGACCTGCCGGGCAACCCGCACCCGCAGACGACGTGGCAGCTCTACGGCGGCGCGCCCGAGGTCCGCGTGGCCCAGGAGATCGTGCTCGGCATCGGCGGCGTCCGCGCCCTGCGCGCGCTCGGGATCGACGTCGACGTGTACCACTTCAACGAGGGCCACGCGCTCCTCGCGGCGGTCGAACTGATGCGCGAGAAGATGGCCGACGGGGCGTCCGAGGCGGCGGCCCTCGCCGCGACGCGCGAGGAGGTCGTGTTCACGACGCACACGCCGGTCCTGGCGGGCAACGAGACGCACCCCGTCGACCGCCTCGTCTACGTCGGGGCCGACCTGGGGCTCGGCGCCGAGTGGCTCGAGGCGCTCGGCGGCAATCCGTTCAACATGACCGTCGGCGCGCTGCGGGCGAGCCGCGCGGCCAACGCCGTCGCCCAGCTCCACGGCGAGACGGCGCGCGGTATGTGGGCGGACGTCGCCGACGCGCCGCGCATCGGGGCCATCACGAACGGCATCCACGTCCCGACGTGGGTCGACCCGGCCATCCTCGACGCCGCCGAGCGCGGGTCGGACGACGACCTGTGGGCGGCGCACCAGGCCAACAAGCGCGCGCTGATCGCCCTCGTCGAGGCGGCGACGGGCACGCGCCTGCGCGAGGACCGGCTGCTCGTCGGCTTCGGCCGTCGCGCGGTCGGGTACAAGCGGCCGGGACTGATCTTCGAGGACGACGCCGTGGTCGGCCCGCTCCTCCGCGACGGTCGCCTCCAACTCGTCTTCTCGGGCAAGAGCCACCCGCTGGACGCCGAGGGCCGCGCCATCGTCGCCGGGCTCGTCGAGAAGGCGCAGGACTTCGGCAACAGCGTCGCGTTTGTCCCGGACTACTCGATGCGGACGGGCGCGGCGATGACGCGCGGCGCGGACGTCTGGCTCAACAACCCGCGCCGGCCCAAGGAGGCGTCGGGCACGAGCGGCATGAAGGCGGCCATGAACGGTGTCCTGAACGCGTCCGTCCTCGACGGCTGGTGGCCCGAGGCCTGCCAGGACGGCGTCAACGGCTGGGACATCGGCGGCGGCTTCGAGTCCGACGACGACGCCACGCTCGACGCCCACGACCGCACGGCCCTCGTGGACGTCATCGCGCGCACCGTCCTCCCGCTCTACGAGTCCGACCGGACGGCCTGGATCGCCATGATGCGCGCCTCCGTCGCCTCGACGCGCGACGCGTTCTCGGTCGAGCGCATGCTGCGTCAGTATGTCGAGACGCTGTATCGCGGTTGAAGGGTCGAGGCGGCCGCGTGAAACGATTTCGTTCGATGTGCCGCGACACCGAAAATATGTCATCCTGAACTCGTTTCAGGATCTGGATTTTATCAGACGTCTGTGAGAGGCGAAAGGCAGATCCTGAAACGAGTGGGCTGCGCCGGCCTTCGGCGCAGGATGACAAGAATGGGGGTAGGCGGTTGAGGTCGGGCGTCGGTGCGGTTGCTTGCAGCCCGCAGCCCGCAGCCCGCAGCCCGCAGCCCGCAGCCCGCAGCCCGCAGCCCGCAGCCCGCAGCCCGCAGCCCGCAGCCCGCAGCCCGCAGCCCGCAGCCCGCAGCCTGCAGCCTGCAGCCCGCAGCCCGCCTCGGGACCCGCGCCGGCCCGAGCGTCGTCCCTCGGCTTTCGCCCCTTTGAGCCATGCCGCCCGATACAGCCGAATTCCTCGCCGACGTCGCTGTCGTTGCCCTCGTCGTCGGGGAGGGAACGGATGCGGAGCTGGACCCGCGCGAGTCGCTCGCCGTCGTCGAGACGCTGTGCGCCAATGCGGCGGCCATCGTCGGCGAGCCGGTCAAGACGGTGGCGGTGATGGAGCAGGTGCAGCACGCGCTCACGCGATACGGCCGCCTCACCGTGCCCGCGTTCGAGGCGCTCGTCGCGCGCACTGGCGATGCGCTCTCCGCGGACGCGCGGCAGGCCGCCTTCGGCGTGCTCGTCGCCGTGGCCGAGGCCGACGGAGCGGTGACGACGATGGAGCAGACCGTTCTGCGGCACATCGCCGAGGCATGGGGGGTGACGGGGCTCGCTCAGCCGGGACCGGAGGTCACCAGCTGAGCGACAGGCGGAACGCGACCGCGGCGGAACGGGACCCGGCCGGCGCGGCGTTTGCAGGGGGTACGCCCCTCTCTCATCTCCGCCCGTCACCATGACCGTACTCCCGACCCGGCGCGTCCGTCTCGCGCTCGTCCTGTCCCTGGTCACGTTCGCCGGCAGCGCCACGCTCGGCGGCCAGAACTACTACTCCGTCGAGCAGGAGTGGCAGCTCGGCCAGCAGAACGAGGCCCAGCTCCGGACCGAACTGCCGCTCACCAACGACGCCACGCTGACGCGCT
>JBBSUZ010000231.1:0-5407 GCA_038233965.1 Rhodothermales bacterium
CGCTGGATCGAGCACTCGCGCTCGCCGAAGTGGACGACCGTGCCCTGCCCGTCGCCGAGCAGCTGGACTTCGATGTGGCGCGGGCCCTCGACGAACTTCTCGATGTAGAGGCGGCCGTCGCCGAAGGCGTTGAGCGCCTCGGTCCCGGCCTGCTCGAAGAGGTGCGCGAACTCGGACTCCTCGGGGCACATGCGCATGCCGCGCCCGCCGCCGCCGGCCGAGGCCTTGATCATGACCGGGAAGCCGGCCACGCGCGCAGCCGCGAGGCCTTCCGCGACGTCGGCGACGGCGCCCTCGGAGCCGGGCACGACAGGCACGCCGGCCGCGACCATCGTCTCCTTGGCGACCGACTTGTCGCCCATCTTCGCGATCGTCTCCGGGCGCGGCCCGATGAAGATGAGGTCGTGGTCGTCGCAGACCTGCGCGAAGCCAGCGTTCTCCGAGAGAAAGCCGTAGCCGGGGTGGATCGCGTCCGCGCCCGTGACCTCCGCCGCGGCGATGATCGACGGGATGTGGAGGTAGCTCTTGGCGCTCGGCGGCGGCCCGATGCAGACCGCCTCGTCCGCGAAGCGGACGGGCAGCGAGTCGCGGTCTGCCGTCGAGTAGACGGCGACCGTCTTGATGCCCATCTCGCGGCACGTCCGGATGACGCGGAGGGCGATCTCGCCGCGGTTGGCGATGAGGACCTTCTGGATCATACGAATGCCGGGTACAGGGTACAGGGTGCGGGGTACAGACGGCGCTGAGCGCGTAGAGCGACGGGCGTCTCGTACCTCGTACAAAGGACCCCGTACCGCTCTTCTACGCCTTGATCACGAACAGCGGCTGGTCGTACTCGACCGGCGCCGCGTTGGCGGCGAGGATCTGGACGACCGTGCCGGCGACCTCGGACTGGATCTCGTTCATGAGCTTCATCGCCTCGATGATGCACAGCGGCTGGCCGACCTCGACCCGGTCGCCGACCTTCACGAACGCGTCCGCCTCCGGCGAGGCAGCCGAGTAGTAGGTGCCGACGATCGGCGCGAGCACGAGCTCCTCGCCGTCGCCCGAGCCGGGCTCGGCGGCGGGGTTCGACGAGACGGGCACCGCCCCGGCCGTGACCGCGGGCATGCCCGACGCGGCGGGAGCCGCGGGCTGCGGCGGGGCCGCCATCATCATCGGGGCCGGCGGAGCCGCCTTCTCGGGCAGCTTGGCGCGGACGGTCAGCTTGAAGTCGCCCTCCTCGATCTTGACCTCGGCGAGGCCACTCGCGGAGACGAGTTCGAGGAGACGCTGGATCTTGTCGAGGTCCATGGGATCCTGTCGTGGGAAGGCGCGAAGGTACGACGCGGGGCACGCGCCGGTGCCCCGGCCGCGCCCCTCTCTG
Source organism: Rhodothermales bacterium (assembly GCA_038233965.1). Taxonomy (GTDB): domain Bacteria; phylum Bacteroidota; class Rhodothermia; order Rhodothermales; family Rubricoccaceae; genus DASVSE01. Next base: position 1,367 of record JBBSUZ010000231.1, read on the forward strand.
GCTCAGGCGGCCGTGACGCGTGTCTGGTAGCTGCCCGTCTCGGTGTCCACGCGGAGCGTGTCGCCCTCGTTGATGAACAGCGGGACGTAGACGGTCGCGCCGGACTCGAGCGTCGCGGGCTTGGTCGCGCCGGTCGCGGTGTCGCCCTTGAGGCCGGGGTCGGTCTGCGTCACCTTGAGCTCGACCTGGCGCGGGAGCTCCGCCGTGAGCGCGACGTCCGTCGCCGCGTCGACGAGGACGTCGATGGTCGCGCCCTCCTTGATGAGGCCCTTGAGGTCGACGACGTTCGGCAGCAGCGAGACCTGCTCGTAGGTCTCGGTGTTCATGAAGTGCATCCCGACCTCGTCCGTGTAGAGGTACTGCATCTCGCGGCGCTCGACGCGTGCCGTCTCGATCCGCTCGCCGGCGCGGAACGTCTGGTCGACCGTCTTGCCGTTGCGGATGTTGCGGAGCTTGGAGCGGACGAACGCGCCGCCCTTGCCGGGCTTGACGTGCATGAACTCGATGATCTGCCAGAGGTCGTCCTTCCAGTTGAGAACGAGGCCGTTGCGGAAATCCTGAGTGGAAGCCATTGAGGGCGCGGGGCGCGGGGACTGTCCCGGAATCTACCGTCCGCAGCGTGCCGCGCATCGCGGAGAGCCGAAGGAAGCGGAACGTGACTGAAACGCGGCAGCCCGGACGCCGACGGCTCGGAGAGCGCGCCGGGTCCGGGCTGGGAAACGAGTCGGCCTCGGGTCAGGCGGCGAGGCGGTCGAGGTAGTGGCGGCGCAGCTTGGCCACCTTCGGCGCGATGACGGCCGCGCAGTACGGCTGCTCGGCGTTGCGCTCGAAGTACTCCTGGTGGTAGTCCTCAGCCGGGTAGAAGACGTCGAGCGGCGTGATCTCGGTCACGATCGGGTCCGAGAAGACGCCCTGCGCCGTGAGGTCGGCGACGACGCGCTCGGCGGTGAGCTTCTGCTCGGGCGTCTCGTAGAACACGGCCGAGCGGTACTGCGTGCCGCGGTCCGCGCCCTGGCGGTCGCGCGTCGTCGGGTCGTGGGTCGCGAAAAAGATGCCCATCAGGTCGTCGAGCGCGATGACGTCCGGGTCGAACGCGACGCGGACAACCTCGGCATGGCCCGTCCGGCCCGAGCAGACTTCGCGGTACGTCGGGTTCTTGACGTGCCCGTTGGAGTAGCCGGACGTCACGGATTCGACGCCGCGGAGCGGCTTCAGGACGGCCTCGGTGCACCAGAAGCAGCCGCCGGCAAGCGTGATCGTTTCAGTCATCTTGTGATGCGTGGATGTGGAGGGGATCAACGCGCCGGCGTGCGCCATGCTCCTCCCGTCCGAACCGATTCGCGGCGTCTCCGTAGGCAGCGCCCGCCCTCCCCCGCCGCGTGCCCGACCGCTCTGCCCTCCGCATCCGCCTCGTCCAGATCCGCGAGCGCCCGGACGTCCTCGCCGAGGAGCGGGCCTCGTTCGCCACGCGCTGCGGCCTCGACCCGGAGCAGATCGTGCCCGTGAACGCGCTGCACGAACCCCTCACGGCGAACATCCTCGACGGGACGGACGCCCTGTTCATCGGCGGAGCCGGTGCATACTCGGTGACGGACACGTTCGACTGGACGGACGGCCTCATCGGCCTCTGCCACTCCGCAGCCGACCGCGCACTGCCGACGTTCGGGGCCTGCTGGGGCCATCAGTTTCTCGCCCGCGCCTTCGGCGGGACGGTCGTCCACGACCCGACGCGCGCCGAGATGGGCACGCACACGATCCACGTGACGGATGCCGGCCGGGCCGATCCCCTCTTCGCGGACGTCCCGGACGTGTTCGACGCGCAGATGGGCCACCACGACCGCGTGTCTGTCCTGCCGCCGGGCGGCGTCGAGCTGGCGCGCAACGACACGGCCCCGTTCCAGGCCTTTCGGCTGGGCGACGCGCCGATCTACGGCGCGCAGTTCCACCCCGAGTTGGACGTCCACGCAGAGCGCTCGCGCCTCGTCGCCTACCGCGCGCACTACCCGGAGTCCGGCGACGACGCGGCCTTCGAGACGATGCTGGCGGACCTGCGCGAGACGCCCCACGCCGACGCGATGCTGCGCCGATTCTTGGACCTGTACGTCTGACGGCCCTTCAGCATGGCGCGCCGGCCCGCCCACAGCCAGACCGGCGCGCTGAGTCTGTGGCGGCCGCGTCAGTTCGACGCGATCGAGCGGAGCGTCTGGCGGCGCTGGTCGAGGCGGTCGCGCCAGTCGTCCTCCTCGACCTCGTCCTCGCCCATGAAGTACTCCCACTGCTCGACGGTGGCCTCGGTGAGGATGACCGGCGTCGTCATGTGAGCCGTGCGCTTGAGGAGCGGCTGGAGGCCCATCTGGTGGACGAACGTGATGCGGCAGTCGCCGTTCTCGACGCGGCGGACGCTCAGCCAGTTGTCGCCGCAGACGTGGCAGGTGAAGAAGCGGGCCTCGTGCTCGTCGAGCAGGTGGAGGCCTTCGGCCTCGGCTTCTGCTTCTTCGAGTTCCATCGGCAGCATCGAGAGCGAGCCGCAGGCCTTGCACTGGAGACGGTCCATCGGGGTGTTTCGGGTGTTGGTTCGAGAGGATAACGGACGGCGCGGGATCGGGTTGTGGGTCAATGCCGTCTTCACCGCCAACGTGCCCTGCATCTGTGTCCCTGCTCAGGCCCATCGTCCCGTACGTCGCCGAGATCATCGCCGCCCCGCCCGGGACGTCGCCCGCGCCGGGCGAGTCGCTGCGCATCGCGTCGTACAACGTGCACCGCTGGGCGGGCGTCCGCGGCGGGCGCGCGTTCGACCCCGAGCGGGCCTTCGACGTCCTCGCCGAACTCGACGCCGATGTCATCGCGCTCCAGGAGGTGCTGCGGCCGGACGGGCGCGACAACCCGCTCCACGAGGCGGCGCGCCGGATGGGGATGCACCTCGCGTTCGGCGTCGCGCGCCAGCACAAGCGGGGCGCGCTCGGCAACGCGATCCTGTCGCGCGTGCCGCTCGCCGGTGCACACGCGATCGACCTGTCGTTCGGGCGGTTCGAGCGCCGCGCCGCGCTCGCGGTCACGCTCGCCGGCCACGGCCTGACGATCGCCGCGACGCACCTCGCGCTCGTAGACCGGACGCGCGCACGGCAGGTCCGCGCCCTCCTCGACCACCCGCGCATGGCCGACGGCCCGGCCGTCCTGCTCGGCGACATGAACGCGTGGCGGCGGACGGCCGCGTCGCGCGAGTTGGACGCCGCCTTCGAGCGGCAGCACCACAACGAGGCGTGGCCCGCGTCGTACCCGTCCGTCCGTCCCGTGCTCGCGCTCGACCGGCTCTACGCGCGCGGCGCGCGGCTGGACGACGTCCGGACGCACACGAGCGACGCCGCCCGGCGCGGGTCGGACCACCTCCCCATCGTCGCGACCGTCCGCGTCATCGATGGCTGAAGGTCGCCGCTTCGAGTGCTCGTCGTGTGGTCACTCCGTCGAGGCGTGGTCGGACGGCAATCTGTACGTCCTCGAGGGCGGCGTCAAGCGCTACGTCTACCACCCGGACCACGAGGCACTCGCCCGCGCCGTCGGTAACGACTCGCCCGCGATGTGCGTGACGTGCGGGCGGCAGACGGTGCAGGACTCGGCCGGAGCCCACCCGTGCACCAAGTGCCGCGGGACCGAGTTCGTCGACCTCTTCGACCTCGACGGCCGCCCCTGCCCGCGCTGCACAACTGGGACGTACCGGCAGGACCCGGCGTTTTTCCTCATCTCGTAAACGGAAACCGCCCCCGCCGCGATGAGCAGCGAGGGCGGTCAGGACGTGCGTCGAGACGCCTACGCCTCAGCGGCGTCGACGTGGACGAACTTGCGGCCACCGCGCGAGACCGCGAAGCGGACGCGGCCGGCCGACATCGCGAAGAGCGTGTCGTCGTTTCCGCGGCCGACGTTCGTGCCGGGGTGGAACTTGGTGCCGCGCTGGCGGACGATGATCGAGCCGGCCGGGATCGCCGTGCCGCCGTAGACCTTTACGCCGAGCATGTTCGGGTTGGAGTCGCGGCCGTTGCGCGACGA
>JBBSUZ010000232.1:0-5406 GCA_038233965.1 Rhodothermales bacterium
CGCCCGGCTAGCTCTATCCTGGACGGCGCTCCCCGCTGGGGTGTGGGCCTGGGTGCGGGGTCGGCCCTGGCCTGGCCCACTCAGCCAGTATCGGCGCTTCAGGCGCTGCGATTAGCCCCCTCCTCTTCTCAGCCATCGTCCAGCCGATACCCCACTACCGGCCGTCTTGCTCGAACAGTCCCCTCACCCTGTCCCTCTCCCCAGGGAGAGGGGACGCCGGAGATAAGTGGTCGTCTGGTTTGCAATCGTCAGAGGCCGAACGTGAACACATCGGCTACTGCACGGCCGGCGCAGCCCCAGCCGCGGCCTCGCGGGCGCGGCGGATGGCGGTCTGCTCGCGCAGGAACTGGCTCCACCGCGCCGCCTTGGCGTTGTGCTCCCCGACCGTCCGCGAGAAGTCGTGGCCGCCCGTGCCGTCGGCGACGAAGAAGAGGAACTCGTGGCGCTCGTTGTCCAGCACGGCGTCGATGGTGTCGTCGGACGGGTTGTTGAGCGGGCCGGGCGGGAGGCCTTCGATGAGGTAGGTGTTGTACGCGCTCGGCGTCTGGTAGTCGACGAAGAGGAGGCGGCGCATGGAGCCGCCGTCGCGCGCCATGAGCGCGTACTGGACCGTCGGGTCGGCCTGCAAGCGCATCCGGCCCGCCGACGTGCGGCCGAGCAGGCGGTTGAGGTAGACGCCTGCGATGCGTGGCCGCTCGGAGGGCTTCTGCGCCTCCCACTCGACGATCGAGGCCATCGTGATGACCTCGTCCGGCGTGAGCCCGAGCGCCTCGGCCTTGGCCTTCTTGTCGGCCGTCCAGTAGCGGTCGTGCCAGCCGTGGATCCGGGAGATGGCACGGCGCGCGTTCGTCGTCCAGAGGATGTCGTAGGTGTTGGCCCGCATGTGGCCGAGCAGGTGCGCCGTGTCCGTGCCGAGCGAGTCCGCGAGCGCGGGGTCCGCGAGGGCGCGAACGACGGCCGTCGTGTCGGTGCCGAGCTGCCGCTCGAGCACGCGCGCGAAGCGCTCGGGCGTGAGGCCGCCGGGGATCGTGATCCGGATCGGGTCCTGGAGGCCCTTGCGGACCTTGTTCAGGATCGCCCAGTTGCTCATGCCCGGCACGATGTTGTAGTGGCCCGTCTTGACCTGGTCGCCCCAGCCGGTGAGCGTGCCGAGCAGGCGCAGCGTGGCGGGCGAGCGGACGGCGCCGGCGGACTCCAGGGAGTCCATCGCAGCGTCGAAGTCGGTCCCGGGCGGCAGGCGCAGGCTGTACGGCTGGTCGCTCTCGGACGCCGGCACGTTGGGCGCGAACGCGAGCCAGCCGACCGCCGCGACGGCGGCGATCCCGAGCAGGACGACGGCGAGGATCAGCTTTCTCATCGCGCCGCCCCGTCTCCGCCGGCCGCCGGCGTCTGCTCCTGGCTGTCGATCGTGCACACGGTGTGGATGCCGCCGCGGACGGTGTAGTCCGTCGTGACGACGAGCCGGTCGGGGTCGCCGAGCCAGCGCATGAGGTCCTCGTAGACGAGCGCCGTCACGTCCTCCTGCGCCGCGCCGATGTGGCGCCACGAGAGGAGGTAGTACTTGAGGCTCTTGAGCTCGAGCAGCCAGCTACCGGGGACGTACTCGATGCGGACCGTGCCCGAATCCGGGAGGCCTGAGAACGGGCAGAGAGCGGAAAACTCGCCGGGCTCGGTCGTGTAGCTCACGCGCTGACGGGCCGTGTGCGTGTACGGCATGCGGTGCACGTCGGCCTGGCGGGCGTCGGGCGGGAGGAACAGGGCGACGCGGCCTTCGGGCTCGATGCCGAAGCGGGCCATGTGCTCGAGCGAGGCGCGGGTGTGGTCGAGGGCCTTCTGCTGGAAGGCGTCGAGGCGGTCTGTCGTGTCCATGCGGGGCGTTTCGGGGCGCGAAAGGATAGCAACGGGGATCGGCGGGCCGGGCGCGCGGACGTCCGCGTTCTTCGCGAAATGGGGAAACGGGGGATGCGGGATAGGGGATGTGGGATAGGCAGAGATGAGGCGCGGCGCGCTCGTCGGGCCAGGCACCCTCTGCTCATCCCGCATCCCGAATCCCATATCCCGCCGCTACAGCCCGAACCCCAGCCCGACGTGAATGCGCCCGCGGCTGGCGGGCAGTCCCGGCCGCAGCGCGTACGTCAGCGTGACGAGGCCGAGGCCGGTGCGGAGGCGCGCGCCGCCGCCGTAGCCCGGGCGGACGAACCGGTCGGCGGGGCGGCCGGCGATGGCGGGCATGCTGATGTAGCCGATGTCGAGGAAGGCGAACACGAACGACTCGGCGTCGACGTGGAGGCGCGGCTCGACGAAGGCGCGGCCGACGGCCGTCCCGACGAGCGCGTCCTCGTCCGTGCCCCGGAGCGACTGCGCGCCGCCGAAGCGGAAGAGCTCGCCCTCGTCCGAGGCGTCGTCGCCGCGCCCGCCGGCCAAGACGCGGGCGTCGAGGCCGAGCGCGAGGCTCTGGCGCGCGAACGTCGGGACGAACACGCGGACGGCCGCCGTGAGGCGCTGCTGGCGCACCGACGCGGCGGCGACGCTGTCGGACGGGGCCTGGCGGCGGCGGACGCCGCTCTCAGCCGTCGCCTCGACCGTCAATCCGCGGCGCGGGGCCGTAAACAGGCCGCCGGGGACGCGGCGGAGCCGGACGCCTGCGCCGGCGAACACGGCCGACGAACGCCGCACGCGGACGACGCCGTCGACGGACGTCGCGCCGAAGCGGCCGGGCGCGATGGCCTCGCGGCTGACGGTCGCGGTGAGGTCGAGGCCCGGCGCGAGGCGCGTCCCGGCGTCGAGCCGAACCGTCTGGCGCGCGAACGTCGAGTCGCGGCCGAGCCCGTCGAACGACGCGCCGACGCGGAGGGGCAGGCCGAGCACGAACGGATCGGACGCCGCGATCTGGACCGTGGACCCCAGACCGGGCGTCCGGTCGAAGGCGACGCGGGCGGTCCGTCCGCCGCCGAAGGCGTTGCGCAGCTCGACGCGCCCGCTGCCGACGACCTGCCCCGCCTGCCCGCCCGCCGGCGGCAGGTAGCCGAGGACGGCGTCGAACACGCCCGGCGCGGCCTCGACCACGGGCACGCGCAGCACGACGCGGCCGTCGGCGTCGAGCACGCGCTCCGGCTCGCCGACGGCGGCGTACAAACCCGTCTGCTCGAGGTCGCGGCGGACGGCCGCGGCGTCGACCTCAGACAAATCCGTCCCCGGCGCCACGCCGGTCACGCGCGAGGCGAAGGCGCGCGACGCCTGCCGCGCCCCGGCCAGCTCGACGCCCGCGATGACGCCCGCCGCGCCCTCGAACACGTCGACCGTGACGTCGACGCCCAGCGACTCGCCCTGCGGGACGAGCCGCACGCGCGGCGTCAGGCGCGCGCCGACGCGGCCGCGGGCAGCGTAGCGGTCCAGCCCCAGCGCGAGGTCCGCCGCGAGCGACGCCGGGCGGTACGGCGCGCCCGGCTGCGTCGCCCATCCGGCCGTCAGCCCCGCAAACCCGCCGACGACGTCGACGCGGGCGACGGTCGCGGTGGGGCCGCGCGTGACGAACAGCACGCCGGTGCCGGACGGATACGTCGCGGCGGAGTCGACGCGGGCGAGCGGGAATCCCTGCGCGTCGAGGCTACCGAGCGCGAGCCGGGCGGCCCCATCGGCGTCGGGCGCGCCGACGGTGGCGCGGCTGGCGGGCCCGGCGCGGCCGGTCCACGGCGTCTGGGCCGTGGCCGACGTGGCGAGGCACACGAGCGCCACGGCCGCGCTCGCGGCCGGCCAACGTGCGCCGCGTATCTTGCCCGACCACTGCATGGGTACGCCTGTGAGTCTCGTCCGGAACGCCGTCGCCGCCGCCATCTGTGCCGCCCTGTGCGCCACGGCGCCAGCCGCGCAGACGTCCCAACGTACCGCGCCGAGCGCCCCGTCTGCCGCACCGTCCAACATGCAGGCGGTCCGGGCGGACACGCTGCACTACCAGATCCGCGCCGGCGCGCCGTTCCTCGTCGTCCTCCCGGCGACGGCCAGCGGCCGCCCGGCGGCCTACCGCGTCGTGAGCGCGCCCGCGATGAGCTGGCTCGTGGACCGGTCGTTCTACTGGAAGACGCTGCCGACCGAGCGCGGCCTGATGCCGATCGTATTCGAGCAGTCCGCCGCGACCGACGAGCAGCTCGTGCTGATGGTCGAGATCGTCGACTGATGGCCCGGACGGAACGGCTCGACCTGACCGTGCGCGTCGAGACGCGCCACCGCGACGCCTTCCGCGATGCGCTCCCGGCGTGGTTCGACACGGCCCGCCGCGCGATGCCGTGGCGCGAGACCGGGGCCGACGGACGGCGCGACCCGTACCGCGTCTGGCTCGCCGAGACGATGCTCCAGCAGACGCAGGTCGCCACGGCGACGCCGTACTTCGAGCGCTTCGTCGCCGAGTTTCCCGCCGTCACCGACCTCGCCGCCGCCCCGCTCGACCGCGTCCTCGTGCTCTGGGAAGGCCTCGGCTACTACTCGCGCGCCCGCAACCTGCACCGCGCCGCGCAGATCGTCGCGACCGAGCACGGCGGGCAGGTCCCGGCCACCGCCGACGCCTTCGGCGCGCTCCCCGGCGTCGGGCCGTACACGACGGCCGCCGTCCTGTCGCTGGCCTACGACGTCCCGCTCGCCGTCCTCGACGGCAACGTCATCCGCGTCCTCGCCCGCGTCTTCGCCGTCGGCGCCGACTCGAAAGCGCCGCGCACGCGCGCCGCGCTGCAGGACGTCGCGACGGAGCTGCTGGACGTCGCCTGGCCCGGACGCTGGAACGAGGCAGTGATGGAGCTCGGCGCGACGGTCTGCACGCCGAAGAATCCCGTCTGCCCGGCATGCCCGCTGAATCCTGTGTGCGCGGCGTATGCGCTCGGGACGCCCGAGGCATTCCCGGTCTCAGCCCCGCGCAAGGCCGTCCCGCAGGCTACGGTCGCCGTCGGGCTCGTCACGGACGACGCCGGGCGCGTCCTGCTGCAGCGCCGGCCCGAAGACGTCATGCTCGGCGGGCTGTGGGAGTTTCCGGGCGGCAAGGTCGAGCCGGGCGAGACGCCGGCCGAGGCGTGCGCGCGCGAGCTGCGCGAGGAGTTGGGCATCGAGGTCGAGGTCGGGCGCGAGGTCGGCGTCGTCGACCACACGTACTCGCACCTGCGGGTCCGCCTGCACGCGTTCCGGTGCCGGATCACGGCCGGCACACCGCAGACGGTCACCGGCGAGCCGATGCGCTGGCTCGGGCCGGACGAGTTCGACGCCGTCGCCGTGCCGCGAGCCTCGCGCAAGGTCATCGAAGCGGCGCGCGACGACGCCCGCGCCCCGCGCCTGTTCTGACGCGGACGTCAATCGCCGCTATGATCGACCGACAACGAACCGACGACACCGGGCATCGGCGACATTCCGTGCGCATCCTCGCGC
>JBBSUZ010000233.1:0-5401 GCA_038233965.1 Rhodothermales bacterium
CGTCGGCGAGCTCGAGCGCGGTGAGGCTGCCGGCGCCCTCGTCCATCGCGTCGGCGGTGAGCGTGGCGAGGCCGCCGAGGCCGTCCGGGTCACCCGTCGCGCCGGAGCGGACGAGCAGGTCGATCTGGGCGACGGGCACGCCGGGCTTGGCCACGAACAGCACGGGCAGGCCGTTCGAGAGCGTGAACCGCTCGACGACGGGCGGGTGGAACGTCGGGTCCGGCCCGAGGGCCGGGCGCACCGTCCGGTCGACGGGCTGGGCGGAGGCCGACACGGCCGTGAGCAGGACGGCGAGCGTCGCAGCGGCACGGACGGTGTGGCGCAGAAGGGAGTGGGTCATGGATCGGGTCGGGGTCAAACGCTCAGGACGCAGGGCGGGGCGCATCAGTATTCGGGCACGGCCGTCGTGCTGCCGGGCAGGGCGAGCGCGGTCTCGCCCTGCGGGACGATCGAGAGCGCGACGCGGCGGCCGAGCGGCAGGAACGACAGCGCCGCGTCCGAGACGTCGCGCGGCGAGAGCGCGCGGAAGCGCGCGAGGTCCTCCTCGAAAAAGTCCGGCGTGCCGGTGAACGTGAGGTAGCCGTTGAGCGCGTCCGCGCGGTCGCCCGCGCTCTCGAGCCCGTCGAGGAAGGCGGACTCGACGCCGTTGACGACGCGCTGGAGCTCGCGCTCGGTCGGCGGCGCGGCCTGGAGGCGGGCGATCTCCTCGTCGATGACCGTCCGCAACTCGTCGAGCGAGTGGCCGGGGCGCGCCGTCGCCTGGATGTAGAACGCGCCGCTCAGCGACTCGCCGTCCTGGAACGCGTCGACGTCCTGCGCGATCTGGAGCTCGTAGACGAGGCGCGTGTAGAGGCGGCTGTTCTTGCCGCCGGCGAGGACGGCGGCGAGCGCAGACGCCGCGGCGTCGGCGGGGGCGTAGCGGGCCGGCGAGAGCCACGCGAGGTAGAGGCGCGGCAGCTGGACGCGGTCCTCGAGCGCGAGGCGCGTCTCGCCGGCGAGGTGCGCCGAGACGACGGTCTGCGGCGGCGGCTCCGGCCCGCGCGCGATCGGCCCGTAGTAGGCCTCGACGAGCCGGCGCGCCTCGGCGAGGTCGATGTCGCCCGCGACGACGAGGCTCGCGTTGTTGGGCGTGTAGTACGTCCGGAAGAAGGTCTGGACGTCGGCGAAGCTCGCCGCCGAGAGGTCGGCCATGGACCCGATGACGGGCCAGTGGTACGGGTGCCCGGCCGGGTAGAGCGACTGCCCGAGCAGCGAGTAGGCCAGCCCGTACGGCCGGTTCTCGTACGACTGCCGGCGCTCGTTCTTGACGACGTCGCGCTGCCCGTCGACGCTCTCGGGCGACATCGCGTCGAGCAGCGACGCCATGCGGTCGGCGTCGAGGAAGAGGGTGAGCGCGAGCGCGTTGGAGCCGGCGTCGGTCGTGTAGTTGGTCCGGTCGGCCGTCGTCGAGCCGTTCGAGTTGCCGCCGGCCTCCTCGAGCCACGTGTCGATCGCGCCCTCGGGGACGTGCCCCGAGCCCTCGAACATGAGGTGCTCGAAGAGGTGCGCGAAGCCGGTCCGCCCCGCCGTCTCGCGCGCGCTCCCGACGTGGTACCACGTGTTGACGCGGACGCCCGGCGCGGACGCGTCGCGTTGCAGCACGACGTCGAGGCCGTTGGCGAGCTGGAACCGCTCGTAGGGGACGGAGAGCGACGGTCGGGCGTCCTGCGCCGCCACGGGCCCGGCCACGGCGAGGGCGGCGGCAATCCACGCGGTGCGGAGAGGGGAGAAGGGCATAGCGTCTGGTGGTGTGCGCCAAAATGTAGCGCGCCGACGGCGTCGGTGGGCGCCCCGGGCCCGTCGGATTCCGGACGGTCTGAGGGGCGTGCCCCGAGTCTGTCTACACGGCAGGCGAACGCCGAGCGGCCGCGGATCCTGGACAGCCGGGCGACCAGGGTGTCGCCGCGCCGGGCCAGGGCTCGACCCCGCTGACGTCGCACACGTCCGAGCCCGAGCGGACGCCGACCTCGGACAGCAGGCCCGTCGCGATCGTCACGCCCGAGCCGACGTCGGTCAGGAGGCCGCCCGTGAGCGGGGCCGCTGACCCCCCCTCGCGCGTCAGCTGTCGGTCGTCCGTGACGGGGCCGGCGCAGTGCCGCGGCGCAGCGTGATCGTCGTCAGCTCGGGCCGGCAGTTGATGCGCACCGGGAGCGTACTGAAGCCGATGCCGCGCGTGACGTAGAGCCGGTTGCCGGCTGCCCCGAACGACGGGTCGATCCAGCCGTCCGCCGCGACTTCGCCCTTCCGGACGATCTTCAGCCAGCTCCACCGGGGCAATCCGGGCAGGCGCACCTGCCCGCCGTGCGTGTGCCCGGCGAGCGCGAGCGGCGCCGCGCCACCCGGGATCGTCTCGTACGACTGCGGGTTGTGCATCAGCACGAGGCGCGGCACGCGCGCGTCGAGGCCCGCAAGCGCCGAAGCCGGGTCGCTGTGGCCGGCCCAGACCGAGCCGATGCCGACGACCGACAGGGTGTCTCCTCGGTGGACCACGGCGACGTGCTCGTTCTCCAGGACGCGAATGCCGGTCGCCTCGAGCGCGCGGCGGACGTGCGCGGCGAGGCGCTCGTCGGCCGTCTGGTCCTTGAAGTTCAGCCTGTAGTCGTGGTTGCCGAGCACGGCGATCGTCGGGATTCCGGCGGCCGCGAGCGGCCGGAAGACATCGACGGCGCGGGCGACCGTCGCCGAGTCAGCCGTGTAGACGAAGTCGCCGGCGATGAGCGCGAGCGCGGGCCGCTGCTCGACGGCGTCTTCGACGGCCTCGCGGGCCATCGCCTCGTTGTCCAGCCACATGCCCGTCTGCGTGTCGGCGATGAGGACGACCCGCTGCCCGTCCCACCCTGCGGGCAGGTTCGGAAGCTCGGCGTCGTAGGCCTCGTCGTCGAGGAGCAGGCGCGGCTCGATGGCCACGCCCCACACGGTGGCGACGAGCACGAGGGCCCCGATGCCTGCGAGCACTCGGCGGACAGCAGTCATGGCCAGGGTTATGTCTGGATTCGTTAGGGCCGGGCGCACCACACCGACGCACCGGGCGTTGGAGCACGACATCACCACTTCGTGCCATGCGCGCCGTCGCTCTGCTCGCCCTCGTCCTTCTCCCGCTCGCCGGTCGCGGTTCCGCCCAGACGCTGCCCGCGGCCGCCCGCGCCTACCTCGGCGACTGGACCATCGTCGACGAGGGGACGAACGAGGCGCAGGCCGTCGTCCGCATTTCGCAGGCCGGGGCTGGCGTCGAAGGCCGCATCATCCGCGTCCTCCCGACGCGCGAGTTTCCGACCCCCTCCACGACCTGCGCGTCGTGCCGCGGCCAGTACCGCAACGCCGACCTGCGCCGCGTCCTGCTCATCCGGGGCATGACGTGGAACCGCGACCACTTCGCGGGCGGCCGCATCACGGACCCGCAGCACGACCGGGAGTACCGGAGCACGCTCACGCTCGACGGCCCCAACCGCCTCCGCGTGCGCGGCTACGTCGGCGTCCGCGCCCTCGGCCGCACGCAGGTCTGGACGCGCGCGCGCTGACGGGAACGGCGCACCCGGTTTCCGGTTGTCTGCGGCCCTCCACCACCGACGTGCCCCGTGCTCCTCATCGACGCCGACGCCCAGAACCTGCTCTTCCGCGAGGCCCGCACCGCCAACGCCTTCACCGACGCGCCCGTGTCGGACGAGACGCTCCGCGCGGTGTTCGACCTCGTCAAGTGGGCCCCGACGTCGGCCAACGGGCAGCCGCTGCGCGTCGTCGCCGTCCGTTCCGATGAGGCGCGCGAGCGTCTGCTGCCGCACATGAGCGACGGCAACCGTGCCAAGACAGCCGCCGCCCCGCTCGTGCTCATTTTGGCGTTCGACGCCCGCTTCCACGAGCACATGGCGCGCCTCTTCCCGCACGATCTGTCCGCGAAGTCGTGGTTCGAGGGCTCGCCCGAGGCCGACGCGGCGCGCGAGGCCGGGGCCAAGATGAATGCCGCGATGCAGGCCGCGTACTGGACGGTCGGGTTGCGCGCGGCCGGGCTGGCCTGCGGCCCGATGTCGGGCTTCGACACGGCCGGCGTCGACGCCGCCTTCTTCCCGGACGGCCGCTTCCGCTCGTTCGTCGTCATGAACGTCGGGACGCCCGCCGCCGAGGGCGCGTGGTTCGACCGCTCGCCGCGGTTCGACTACGAGGACGTCGTGCAGACGGTGTAACCGGGCCGGGCTCACGGCGCGAGGTAGATCTCGCCGCCGCGCGCCTCGAACTCCGCCGACTTCTCGCGCATCCCTTCTGGGATCGCCGCCTCGACGTCCACGCCGTGCTCGGCGGCGTAGTCGCGGACGTCCTGGGTGATCTTCATCGAGCAGAACTTGGGCCCGCACATCGAGCAGAAGTGCGCCACCTTGGCGCTGTCCTTCGGGAGCGTCTCGTCGTGGTAGGCGCAGGCCCGCTCGGGGTCCAGGCCGAGGTTGAACTGGTCCTCCCAGCGGAACTCGAAGCGCGCCTTCGAGAGCGCGTTGTCGCGCGCCTGCGCGCCGGGGTGTCCCTTGGCGAGGTCCGCGGCGTGGGCCGCGATCTTGTATGTGATGACGCCCTCGCGGACGTCGTCGCGGTTCGGCAGTCCGAGGTGCTCCTTGGGCGTGACGTAGCACAGCATCGCGCACCCGAACCATCCGATCATCGCCGCGCCGATGCCGGACGTGATGTGGTCGTAGCCCGGCGCGATGTCGGTCGTGAGCGGGCCGAGCGTGTAGAACGGCGCCTCGCCGCACCACTCGATCTGCTTCTGCATGTTCTCCTGGATCATATGCATCGGGACGTGCCCCGGCCCCTCGTTCATGACCTGGACGTCCTGCGCCCACGCCCGCTTGGTGAGGTCGCCCTGGATGTAGAGCTCGCCGAACTGTGCGTCGTCGTTGGCGTCCTCGATGGAGCCCGGGCGGAGGCCGTCGCCGATGGAGAACGAGACGTCGTAGCTCGCACAGAGCTCGCAGATCTCGTCCCAGTGCGTGTAGAGGAAGTTTTCCTGGTGGTGTGCGAGGCACCACTTGGCCATGATCGAGCCGCCGCGCGAGACGATGCCGGTCCGCCGCTTCGCCGTCAGCGGGACGAACCGGAGCAGGACGCCGGCGTGGATCGTGAAGTAGTCCACGCCCTGCTCGGCCTGCTCCACGAGCGTGTCGCGGAAGAGCGCCCACGTGAGGTCCTCAGGTGCCCCGCCGACCTTTTCGAGCGCCTGGTAGATCGGGACCGTCCCGATGGGGACCGGCGAGTTGCGGAGGATCCACTCGCGCGTCTCGTGGATGTGCGCGCCCGTCGAGAGGTCCATCACCGTATCTGCGCCCCAGCGGATGGCCCACGTGAGCTTCTCGACCTCCTCGGCGATGCTCGACGTCAC
>JBBSUZ010000234.1:0-5400 GCA_038233965.1 Rhodothermales bacterium
GGCGACGCCGCGGTCGGGCAGGTGCTCGTCCGCAGCCTCGGCGTGCCGCCGTCGGCCCGCGTCCTCCTCGTCGCCGACGTCCCGGCGGACGCGCCCGACGTCGACGGCCCCACGGCCGCGCTCGTCGACCGCTACGCCGAGCTCCTCGCCGACCTCACGCACCTCCCGCTCGCCGACGACCTGCCCGAGGACGCTCCGGCCCTCGATGTGGACGACGACCTGCTCGAGATCCTGATCGCCGAGCCGGCCACCGAGCCGGGTCTCGCCGACGCTGAGCAGCAGGCGGATGAAACACCGGAAATGCCGGAGGTCACGGAGCCCGCCGGCCTCACGCATGCCCGCGACACGACTGTCGCCGTGCCCGGCGCGCGCCGCGGGGCCGTCCCGCCGCCGCCGCGTGGCGTCATCCTCGCGGGCGAGATCGAGGCCGCCCGCCGCGACCGCCGCCTGCTCGTGTTCGCCCTCGTCACCGTCGCCGACGCCGAGAGCGTCCTGCGCAGCGGCCCCGACGACGTCGTCCGCGCCGAGGCCACGCTGCGGCAGCGCCTCACGGCCGGCGCCGGCGTGCGCCGCGTCGAGCCCTTCGGCGACCTTCTCTTCGGCGTCTTCCTCGACGCCGAGGGCCCCGAGGTCGTCGCGTGGGCCGAGCGCATCTCCGCCCAGGGCCGCCCACTCCTCGTCGGTGCCGTGCCCGCGACGGGCGTCGCCGACCTCGTCCGCGCCACCGCCACCGCGGCCCTCCAGAGCGCCTACGAGCGCGAGGTCGTCTGCGTCGTCGCCTCCTGACTCCATGCGCGTCGTCACCATCGTGCTCGACGGCTGCGGCGTCGGCGACGGCCCCGATGCCGACACCTACGGCGACGCCGGGTCCGACACGCTCGGCCACGTCGTCGCGCAGCAGTCCCCGAGCCTGCCCAACCTGACGCGCTGGGGCCTCGGCCACCTCGTCGCCGGGCTGTCGCTCCCGGACGCGCCCGCCGCCTCGTGGGGACGACTGACCGAGGTCGCGGCCGGCAAGGACTCGACGACCGGCCACTGGTCGCTCGCCGGCCTCGACATCGCCACGCCCTTCCCGACGTACCCGGACGGATTCCCGGACGAGGTCGTCGCCACGTTCTGCCGCGAGGCCGGCGTCGACGGCGTCCTCTGCAACGCGCCGGGCTCGGGCACGGCCGTCATCGACACGTTCGGCGCGGAGCACGAGGCGACGGGCCGGCCGATCCTCTACACGTCGGGCGACAGCGTCTTCCAGATCGCGGCCCACACCGGCACGATCCCGCTGGACCAGCTCTACGCGATGTGCCGGATCGCGCGCGAGCGCGTCTGCGTCGGCGAGCACGCCGTCGGGCGCGTCATCGCGCGGCCGTTCGAAGGCAGCGCGGGCGACTACCGCCGCATCTCCGCCGCCCGCAAGGACCTCTCGCTTCTCCCGCCCGGCCCGACGCTCCTCGACACGCTCCAGAGCGCGGGCGTCCGCACCGTCTGCGTCGGCAAGGTCGCCGCGCTCTTCGCCGGGCAGGGCGTGGACGAGGAGATCAAGACGGCCGGCAACGCCGACGGCGTCGAGAAAACCCTTCAGGCCATCGCCGATGCGAGCGGCCCGACGTTCATCTGGACCAACCTCGTCGACTTCGATGAGCTCTTCGGCCACCGCGGCGACGCGGCCGGCTTCGCCCGCGCCCTCGAAGCCTTCGACGCCGCGCTCCCTCGCCTCGAGGCCGCCCTCGCCCCCGGCGACGTCCTCATGGTCACCGCCGACCACGGCAACGACCCGACGACGCCGGGCTCCGACCACACGCGCGAGCGCGTCCCGATCCTGATGCAGATGGTCGGCGAGCCGTCCGGCCACGACCTCGGCACGGGCGCGACGTTCGCGGACCACGCGGCGACGGTCGCCGGCCTGTTCGGCGTCGCGTGGAGCGGACCGGGCACGCGGCTCGGGAGCACCCCGTGAACGCGCACCTGCGCGCGCTTGAGGCCGAGGCCGTCCACATCCTCCGCGAGGTCGCGGCGCAGTTCGAGCGGCCTGTCCTGCTGTTCTCGGGCGGCAAGGACTCGATCGTGATGGTCGAACTCGCGCGCCGTGCCTTCGCGCCCGGCCCGATCCCGTTCCCGCTCCTGCACGTCGACACAGGCCACAACTTCCCCGAGACGCTCGCCTTCCGCGACTGGCTCGTCGGCGAGATCGGCGCGACGCTCCACGTCGCGAGCGTCCAGGACGCGATCGACCGCGGGCTCGTCACCGAGGAGACGGGCCCCGAGGCGAGCCGCAACGGCCTCCAGACGGCCACGCTGCTCGACGCCCTCGCCACGCTCCGCGCGGACGCGGCCATCGGCGGCGGACGCCGCGACGAGGAGAAGGCGCGCGCCAAGGAGCGCATCTTCTCCCACCGCGACCGCTTCGGGCAGTGGGACCCGCGCAACCAGCGCCCCGAGCTCTGGAACCTCTACAACGGCCGCATCGCGCCCGGCGAGCACATGCGCGTCTTCCCGCTGTCCAACTGGACCGAGCTCGACGTCTGGCTCTACATCCGCTCCGAGCGCGTCGCCGTCCCGACGCTCTACCTCGCCCACGACCGACAGGTCGTGGACCGGCAGGGCACGCTGCTGGCCGTCACCGAGCACCTCACGCTGCTGCCCGGCGAGACGCCCGCGACGCGGCGCGTCCGCTTCCGGACCGTCGGGGACGTGACGTGCACGGGCGCCGTCGAGAGCACGGCTGAGACGCTCGACGTCGTCGTGGCCGAGGTCGCCGGGGCCGTCCAGACCGAGCGCGGCGGCCGCCACGACGACCGCCGCTCCGAGGCCGCGATGGAGGACCGAAAGCGCGCCGGCTACTTCTGAGGAAGGGGGGATTGGACCGGGACGTCCCCGTTTGTTCGAGCCGAACGCACACCCTGGAACGTCATCCTGAGCGAAGCGAGCCGCAGGCGAGCGCAGTCGAAGGATCTGTGCCGCGCTACAGATCCAGACAGCGCGCTGACCCTCAGCCGTTTGCTCGGCAGAGATCCTTCGACAAGCTCAGGATGACGGTGTAGTTGGGTTGGATGGTCGTCAAACGACGTGCTCGCCAGCGCCGCGCTCGGCGTAGGCCCGACGCCTCCCGCCTCCCGCGCTGAACCCTGGCGGGCGGCTCGCGTACGGCCCTGACCCTGATCCCGACCCGTTGAAGCTGCCCTCGCTGCACCGCCGCCCGCTCCCGGACGCGCCCCCCGACGTCCTCGGCCCATTTCTGCCGCCGGACCCGCCGCGCGACCGTGTGTGGCTCCACCTCGCACTGTTCGCCGCGACGTTCGCGTCGATGGTGGCCGTGTCCGCTTTCCTGCCGTCGTTCGGGGCCACGTACACGTCGCGCGACCTCGCCTACGCCGCCGGCGGCTGGCCCGAGCGCTGGGCCGACGGCCTGCGCTACACCGTCCCGTTCCTGACGTTCCTGACGGTCCACGAGTTCGGGCACTACCTCACGGCGCGCCGCCTCGGGATGTCGGTCTCGCTGCCGTACTTCCTGCCGATGCCGCTGCCGGGCTCGCTCGGGACGCTCGGCGCCGTGATCCGCATCCGCGAGCCCTTCCAGCGTCTGGCGCACCTGTTCGACGTCGGGGCAGGTGGTCCGCTCGCGGGCGTCGTCGTGGCCGTCGCCGTGTATCTGCTCGGCGCGGCGACGCTGCCGGGGCCCGAGTACTTCGCCGGCATCCCCGGCCACGAGGCATCGCAGACGATGCTCGCCACGACCGGCGCACTCCCGCCGTTCGACGCCTCGACACTCGGCGCGGGCGGGGCGGCCGTCGTGTTCGGCGAGACGCCGCTGACGGTCGTGCTCGGCCTCGTCGGGCCGTACCACGTGCCGGGCTCCGAGCTGTCGCACTTCCCGCTGTTGCTTGCCGGCTGGCTCGCCCTCTTCTTTACGGCTCTGAACCTGCTCCCGGTCGGGCAGCTCGACGGCGGGCACATCGTCTATGCACTGTTCGGCCCGCGCGTCCACGCCGTCGTGTCGCGCGTGACGGTCCTGCTGATGACGGTCTCGGCGGCGCTCGGCTACGTCGCCGAGGGCAGCGGCGGGTGGATCCTGTGGGCGACCATCGCGCTCGGCGTCGCGCTCGTGACGGCCAAGATGTTCGAGGGCGAGTGGCGGCTCGCCGGGCCGGCCGCGCTCGTCGTCGTGGCGCTCGTCGCGACCGTCGCCGCGGTCGCGCCGGGCCTCGCGAGCCACGTCGCGTACAGCGGGTGGACGCTCTGGATCCTGCTGATGCTGTTCCTGATCCGGCTGGACCACCCGTTCGTCCCCGACGCCGAGCCACTCTCGCGCGGCCGGCGCGTGCTCGGCATTCTGTGCATCGCGCTGTTCATGCTGTCCTTCTCGATCCAGCCGATCCGGTTCGTCTTCGGGGCGTGAGCGTCCTAGGGATTAGGTTTTGGGGATTGGGGGTTGGGGAAATGCCTTTCACCCCAACCCCTAATCCCTAATCCCTAATCCCTAATCCCAGAATTTCCGCCCCGCCGTCACTCGCCCACCGCGCGTCCGTTACCCCCGTTTCGCCCCGCCGTCCTATGGAGTCCGTCACGCCCGTCATCGACATCGCCGACGTCTGGAAGACGTACCAGATGGGGGCCGAGACGGTCCACGCGCTGCGCGGCTGCACGTTCTCGGTCCAGCCCGGCGAGTACGTCGCCGTGATGGGGCCGTCGGGCTCGGGCAAGAGCACGCTGATGAACATCATCGGCTGCCTCGACGTGCCGACGACGGGCGTGTACCGGCTGGACGGGCAGGACGTCGGGACGCTCTCGGACGACGCGCTCGCGCACGTCCGCAACCGCCAGATCGGGTTCGTCTTCCAGACGTTCAACCTGCTGCCGCGCCAGAACTGCCTCGAGAACGTCGAGCTGCCGCTCGTCTATGCCGGCATCTCGCGCGCCGAGCGCCGCGAGCGGGCGGCCGAGGCGCTCGCGCAGGTCGGGCTGGGCGACCGCCTCACGCACCGCCCGAACGAGCTCTCGGGCGGGCAGCGGCAGCGCGTCGCCGTCGCCCGCGCGCTCGTCAACCGCCCGGCCCTGCTGCTCGCCGACGAGCCGACGGGCAACCTCGACTCGGCGACGTCCGAGGACATCATGCGCCTCTTCGAGCGCTTGGCGCGCGCCGGCAACACGCTCGTCGTCGTCACGCACGAGGACGACATCGCGGCGCACGCGCGCCGGGTCGTCCGCCTGCGCGACGGCGTCGTAGAGACCGACGAGCCCGTCGAATCCCCGACGCTCGCCGGCCTCGACGTGGCCGAGCTGGGGTGACGGCGCGAGTCCGTCAGTCGCGGAGGTCGCCAGGCGCGTGGAAGCGGAGCACGAGGAGGCCGGGGCTGCCGGGGCGTCCGTAGACGAGCGCGACGCCGAGCGCCTCGTCGCGGCGGA
>JBBSUZ010000235.1:0-5396 GCA_038233965.1 Rhodothermales bacterium
CCAGATTCAGTGCAGAAGCGCGCGAGACGAGTCGCGACGTCATATCCGGACGTTCCCGGTGGTTCCTTGCCCCACGCTTCCGCCACCCGCGCCATGCCGCCCGCCCTCGTCGTCCCGTTCACCAAGATGTCCGGCGCCGGCAACGACTTCGTCGTGCTCGACAACCGCTTTCTGCGCTTCTCCGACGACGAGCTCGCCGCGCTCGCGGCCCGCGTGTGCCCGCGTCGCGTCGGCGTCGGGGCCGACGGCCTGCTCGCGCTGGACGAGGCGGACGCCTCCGGCGCCGACGGCGCGGACTTCCGCATGCGCTACCGCAACGCCGACGGCTCGCTGGCGACGATGTGCGGCAACGGCGCGCGATGCCTCGCCCGGTTCGCCGCCCGCGCCGGCCTCGGCCGCACGGACGGCGCGGACGTCGCGCTCACGTTCGACACCGACGGAGGGCGCTACACCGCGCGCGTCCGCGGCGGCCGCGCCGCGTCCGGCCCGGTGTGGCTCGCCGTCCCCGAGCCCGGCGCGCCCGAGCCGCTCGACGCCCTCGCCGAGACCGTCGAGACGGACGGAGAGCCCGATCCGCTCGTCCGCATCTGGACCGGGACCGAGCACGTCGTCGCCTTCGTGACCGACGCCGCGGCCGTCGACCTGGACGATCTCGGGCCGCGCCTGCGCCACGACGCCGCCTTCGCGCCGGCCGGCACCAACGTCAACGTCGTCGAGGTCGTCGACCGCGGCGGAGACGGGGCGGACGCCCGCGTCGCCGCACGGACGTTCGAGAAGGGCGTCGAGGGCGAGACGCTCGCGTGCGGGACAGGCGCGCTCGCCGTCGCGCTCGCCGCGTTCCACACCGGCCGCGTCGACGTGCCGGCCGTGCAGGTCGCGATGCCCGGCGGCGTGCTCCGCGTCGCGTTCACGCCTGGCGCGACCGGCGCGTCTCAGGCCGTCTCGGACCTGTCGCTGGACGGCCCGGCCGAGACCGTCTTCGAGGGCACGCTCGAGGCCTGACGCGCCGGACGGAACGCCGCCTTCGGCGCGGGCGTGAGGGGCAGCCACCACCGTCGTCCGTTATGCCGACCTCGTCGCTCGCCGTCCGCGGCGTCCGCCTCCACGCCGAGCACCACGCCGGCGACGCCTCCGCGCCGACGCTCGTGCTCGTCCACGCCTTCGGCGGCTCGTCGCGCACTTGGCACGGGACTGTCGAAGCGCTCGGCGGCGCGATGCCGGCCGTCGCGCTGGGCCTGCGCGGCTGGGGCGCGTCCGAGGCGACCGAGACGGGCTACTCCGTCGCCGACATGGCGGCCGACGTCGGTGCAGCCGTCGAGGCGCTCCGGCTGGAGCGGTGGGCGCTCGCCGGGCACTCGATGGGCGGCAAGGCCGCGCTCGCGCTCGCCGCCGCGCGGCCTGCCGGTCTCGAGTCGCTCGTCCTCGTCGCCCCGGCCCCGCCGACGCCCGAGCCGATGGACGACGCCGAGCGCGAGCGCCTCCGCGCCGCGTGGGGCGACGCCTCGGCCGCCGAGACGACGCTCGAGGCGGTCACGGCCTGCCGTCCGCCGCGCCTCGTCGGTGCCCAGTTCGTCGCTGACGCCGTGCGCGCCTCGCGGCCAGCGTGGATGGCGTGGCTCGACGCCGGCAGCCTCGAAGACGTCTCGGCCCTCGCCGGGCACGTCGCGGTCCCGACGCTCGTCGTCGCTGGCGCAGAGGACGGCGCGCTCGGTCCGGACGTCCAGGCCCGCGAGACCGTCGCCCGCATCCCCGGCGCGCGCCTCGAGACGGTCGACCACGCGGGCCACTTTATCCCGCTCGACGCGCCCGAGCGCCTGGCCAGTCTGATCCGGGCGCACGTCCTCGGCTCGTAGCCGCCTGCAGGCTCTGGCCAGGATGCTCCGGTCACACCGTCGCCGCGCTCAGGTGACGGCCTCGGCGAGCGCGGTACTCGCGTGAGAACATCTTCCCTCGCGCGAACCCGTCGCGCATGCTCCGGGTCAATGACGTCTCAGGCGCCGAGTCCGAGTCTGGCGGCCGGCGCTGTGCGTGGCTCCCTCTGACTCGCCCGGACCTGAACCGCGTCCCTCTCGACCTCGACCCGCGCATCCATGGCACAGACCCCCTCTCAGAACCGCCGGTTCGTTCTGGCCCAGCGGCCCACCGGAGAACCCGACGACGACACGCTGCGGCTGGAAACCGGCGACCTGCCGACCCCGCGCGCGGGCCAGATGCTGCTGCGCAACGAGTACCTCTCCCTCGACCCGTACATGCGCGGCCGGATGAGCGACGCGCCCTCCTATGCCACCCCGGTCGCGATCGGCGACGTCATGGTGGGCGGCACGGTCTCGCAGGTCGTCACGTCGGACGTCGCCGGCTTCGCCGAGGGCGACTGGGTCGTCGCGTACGGCGGCTGGCAGGACTACGCGCTCTCGGACGGCACGGGCGTGATCAACATGGGCACGGACCCCGAGCATCCGTCGTGGGCGCTGGGCGTGCTGGGCATGCCGGGCCTGACGGCCTGGGCCGGGCTCACGCAGATCGGGCAGCCGACCGCCGGCGAGACCCTCGTCGTCGCCGGAGCCAGCGGCCCCGTCGGCGCGACGGTCGGGCAGATCGGCAAAATCCTGGGCCTCCACGTCGTCGGCATCGCCGGGGGCGCTGAGAAGTGCACCCACGTCGTCGAGACGCTCGGCTTCGACGCCTGCATCGACTACAAGGCCGACGGCTTTCCGGACGCGCTCCGCGCCGCCGTCCCCGATGGCATCGACGTCTACTTCGAGAACGTCGGGGGCGACGTGCTCGACGCGGTGCTGCCGCTGCTGAACACGCGCGCACGCATCCCGGTCTGCGGCCTCATCTCGCAGTACAACGCGACGTCGCTGCCCGACGGGCCGGACCGGCTGAACCTCCTCATGGGCCTGATCCTGCGCAAGCGGATGACGCTGCGCGGCTTCATCGTCTTCGACGACTTCGGGCACCTCTACCCCGAGTTCGCCCGCCAGATGGGCGAGTGGGTGCGCGAGGGACGGATCCAGTACCGGGAGGAGATGATCGACGGACTCGAGAGCGCCCCCGCCGCCTTCGCCGGCCTGCTCCGAGGCGAGGCGTTCGGCAAGTGCGTCATCCACCTGAATCCTTAACCAGCAACACCACGATGAACATCCTGATGGTCCTCACCTCGCACGACGAGCTGGGCGACACCGGCAAAAAGACCGGATTCTGGCTCGAGGAGTTCGCCGCTCCCTACTACGTGTTCCGCGACGCGGGCGCAGAGGTCACGCTGGCCTCGCCCGCGGGCGGCCAGCCGCCGATCGACCCATCCAGCGACGCCGCCGACGCACAGACCGAGGCCACGGACCGCTTCAAGGCCGACGACGCGGCGCAGAAGGCGCTGGCCACCACGGCCATGCTCTCGTCCGTCTCCGCCGATGGCTTCGACGCGATCTTCTATCCCGGTGGCCACGGGCCCCTCTGGGACTTGGCGGAAGACGCCGACAGCCAGGCCCTGATCGAGGCGTTCTACGCGAGCGGTCGCCCGGTCGGCGCCGTCTGCCACGCTCCGGCGGTCTTCAGGCACACCACGGGCACGGACGGCCAGTCGCTCGTCTCTGGCAAGCGGGTGACCGGCTTCACGAACACCGAGGAAGAGGGCGTCGGACTGACCGACGTCGTCCCGTTTCTCGTCGAGGACATGCTGAAGGCGAACGGCGGCGACTACCGCAAGGGCGACGACTGGGCGTCCTTCGTCGTGACCGACGGCCTGCTGGTGACCGGCCAGAATCCGGCCTCGTCCGCGGAGGCCGCGCGGGAACTGCTCGGGCTTCTCGCGGCCGCGGAGTGAGGCGGTGAACCGGGCCGGTAGTCGCGAGCGCAGGCACATGGGCTGCGTCGCGACGGGCCGGCTCGTTCCACCCCGAGGCCATTTCCGATGCAGTCAGGCTGCTGCGTGGCGGGTCCGGACGCACTGAAAGCGCCTTCTTGAGGGTCTTGGGCCGCTCTTCGCGATTTCGCCTTGCGGCCCGCCGAGGCGCCCCGTTATCTTGCCCGTCCGCTCAAGCAGCGCACCCGGAGGGGTGGGTGAGAGGCTGAAACCAGCACTTTGCTAAAGTGCCGTGCCCCTTATACGGGTACCGAGGGTTCGAATCCCTCCTCCTCCGCCAGAACGGCCCGGACGTCACTGTCCGGGCCGTTTCTGCGTTCGGCACGGGCGGGAATACTGGCGTATCGACGGGTTCAGTACAGCGCGTGGCGGACGCCCGCGCCGACCTGCCGGGCGATCCGCTCGACTTTAGGCCACGCCGCCGCGTCGCGGCCGACGCCCACCGTCTGCCCGTCGACACGTGCCTCGCCGCGGATCGCGACGACCGTCGACGCGCCACGGTCCACGTCTGTCGCTGTCATGACGAGGCGAAGCGAGTCGGGTCCGGCCGCGTGCCAGTCGGACGTGAACGTGCTGCTCTGCGGCCGCTCCGCTGCCGGCCACCCGGCGCGGACGAGGACGTTGCGGGCCAGCTGCAGGGCCGACTCGGGCGGCAGCTCGCTCGGAAACGAGAGCGTGTCCGACGCCTCGGGTGTACGATCGGCGGGGCGCAGCGTGGAGCAGCCGGCGAGAAGGAGAAGCAGGGCGAGAAGCCGCGTCATGGCGCGTCCGGGAGGGTGTAGTCGAGCGTCAGAACGTGCGAGGCAGGGTCGATCGTGAGCGTGCCGCGGATGCCGGCGAGGTCGCCCGTGCCCGAACCTGGCGCGACCGTCCCGCTCGGAAGGCCCTCGGTGCCGTCGCCGCTCGTCGCGGCGTGGACGAAGACGACCGAGCCCGTCCGCCCGTCGATCGTGCCCGTGACCTGCTCGAAGGCCGAGTAGACGGCCCCGAGCGCCATGTCGGCCGGGTCCGCGAGGCACGTCAGCATCTCGACGGCCGCCGTGCCATCGAGCGCGCCGGTGTACGTCTTGCGGAATGCGGCGCGGCCGAGCGCGGGAAGTGCGTCCGCGGGCCAGGGCGTCGTGCCGGGGGCGGCAGGCGTCCAGTCGGAGATCGTAAACGGGGCGGTGAGGCGGGGCATCGGCGGCGGGGGCGAGAGGGTGAAGGATAGCCGGCCTCGCGCAGTCTGCGTGGCGGGGAACGGCAGGCGTGAGGAGATTGCGGGACGCCGCCGCCACCCGTATGTCCCTGTTCTCCGCCTTCGTCCTGCTCTTTTTCGTGATGGACGCCTTCGGCAACATCCCGCTGTTCCTCGCCGCGCTCGCGCCCGTGGCGTCGGAGCGGCGGCGGCGCGTCGTCGCGCGCGAGCTGCTGATCGCGCTCGTCGTGCTCGTCGCGTTCCTGTTTGCGGGGCCGCAGATCCTGCGCGGGCTCGGCATCTCCGAGGCGTCGCTGTCCATCGCCGGCGGCATCATCCTGTTCCTGATCGCGCTGC
>JBBSUZ010000236.1:0-5349 GCA_038233965.1 Rhodothermales bacterium
ACCCGCGAGGTCACCGTCCGCAACCGCGCCGGCGTCCACACCCGCCCCGCCTCGATGATCGTCCGCGAGGCGTCCCGCTTCGCCGCCGAGTTCTTCATCCGCAAGGACGGCTACGAGATCAACGGCAAGAGCATCATCGGCGTGATGACGCTCGCGGCCGAGCAGGGCTCGACGCTCGAGCTCCTCTTCGACGGCCCCGACGAGGCCGCCGCCGCCGACGCGATGGCGACGCTGTTCGAGATCGGCTTCCACGAGGCGCTGTAGGCCAGCGGCGAGCAGGCAGCTGCGAGCGGGGGAATGCCCCCTCCGGCCCCTGCTTCCGGCTCGCCATTCCCCGTTTCCCACCCGCATGACCGCACCCGACGCCACGCCCGCCCCCGACGCTGCCGCCCAGCCGGCAGGCGAGGTGCGCGTGGCCGGCATCGGCGTCGCGCCCGGCGTGGCCGTCGGGCCCGCCGCGGTCTACGTCGGCGGCGGGTACGACGTCGAGCCGGAGCAGATCGCCCCCGAGGCCGTCGAGGCCGAGCTCGTCCGCTTCGAGAGCGGCGTCACGCGCAGCGAGCGCGAGCTCGCCCGCGTCTCGACCATCGCCCGCGAGAAGCTCGGCGACGTCTCGGGCGGCATCTTCGACGCGCAGGCGCTCATCCTCCGCGACCCCGCCTTCTACGAGAGCGTCGTCGCGCGCATCCGCGACGACCACGAGCGCGCCGGCTGGGCCGTGCAGTCGGTCCTCGGCGACGTCCGGCAGCGCCTCGAGGCGGCGCCGACCGCCGCGCAGCGCGAGCGCGCCGCCGACGTCCTCGACGTCCAGAACCGCGTCCTCCGGAACCTCGAGAAGGGGCGGGCGCTCGCGCACGTTGAGCCCGGGACGGTCGTCTTCGCCCAGAACCTGACGGCGGCCGACGTCCTGCTGTTCAGCCGCCGCGGCGTGCTCGGCGTCGTGCTGGACTTCGGCGGCCCGACGAGCCACGTCTCGATCATGTGCCGCGCCCTCAACGTGCCGGCCGTCGTGAGCCTGCACGCGCTCTCGGGGCAGGTCGCCGATGGCGAGCCCGTCGCGCTCGACGGCTTCTCCGGCGCCGTCGTCCTCCGCCCGACGCCCGAGACGCTGGTCCGCGCCCGGCGCCGCGCCGCGCAGTTCGCCGCCCTCGCCGCGGACGATCTGGACGACGCCGACGAGCCCGCCGAGACGCGCGACGGCCACGCGGTCGCGCTCCGCGCCAACGTCGAGTTCCGCGAGGAGCTGCCGCTGCTCGGGACGTACGGCGCGCAGGGCGTCGGCCTGTTCCGGACCGAGATGCTGTTCCTGACGCAGGGCCGCGCGCTCGACGAGGTGCAGCAGCTCGACGTCTACCGCGACGCCGTCCGCCACGCGGCCCCGGACCCGGTCACGTTCCGTCTCGTCGACCTCGGCGGGGACAAGGTGCTGCCGCTGTCGAGCCGCGAGGCCAACCCGTTCCTCGGCTGGCGCGGCATCCGCATCCTGATCGACAAGCCGGACCTGCTGCGCCCACAGCTCCGCGCCATCCTCCGCGCCGCCGCCGACGCGCCCGAGGACGCGCCGCCGCAGATCCTGCTGCCGATGGTGTCGACGCTCGAGGAGGTCCGCGCGATGCGCCGGTCCATCCACGAGGTCGAGACGGCGCTCGAGTCCGAGGGCGCGCGCTTCCGGAAGAGCCTGCCGCTCGGCATCATGGTCGAGGTGCCCGCCGTGGCCCTGCTCGCGGACCGGTTCGCATCCGAGGTCGACTTCTTCTCGGTCGGCACCAACGACCTCACCCAGTTCACGCTCGCCGTCGACCGCGGCAACGACCTCGTCGCCGGGCTCTACCGCGCGCTGCACCCGGCCGTGCTGAGCCTGCTCGCGACGACGTGCGCGGCGGCGCACCGCGTCGGCAAGACGGTCTCGGTCTGCGGCGAGCTCGCGGCCGACCCGCGCGCGACGCCTCTGCTCGTCGGGCTCGGCGTGGACTCGCTCTCGGCCAGCCCGGCCGCGCTCGGCTTCGTCCGCCGCATGCTCCGCTCGC
This sequence comes from Rhodothermales bacterium, assembly GCA_038233965.1. GTDB lineage: Bacteria > Bacteroidota > Rhodothermia > Rhodothermales > Rubricoccaceae > DASVSE01. The sequence continues at coordinate 2,028 of JBBSUZ010000236.1, forward strand.
ACACGCTGCTCGAGGCGCAGGCGCTGGCGCACGACGCGCTCGCGCAGTCCACGGCGCAGGGCGTGCAGGACCTGCTCGACGACTTCCTCGCCCTCCACAACCGCGACCTCGCCGCCCTCATCGGCGACGCCGCGGACGTCCTCTGACCGCCCCACGCCCCATGTCTGCTCTGATCACCGACGCCGCCCGGCAGGACCCGCAGGACATGCGCGCCGCCATCCGTGCCTTCCCGGACCACCTCCAGACCGGCTGGGACGCCGCCGCCGCGACCGACGACATCGCGTCGTTCCTGCCCGAGCTGGGCCCGCTCAACGGCGTCGTGCTCGTCGGCATGGGCGGCTCGGCCATCGGCGGCGACCTCGTCCGCACGCTCTGCGCGGACTCGTCGCCCGTCCCGTTCCTGGTCGTCCGCGACTACACGCTGCCGGCATGGGTGTCCGAGCGCACGCTCGTGATCGCGTCGAGCTACTCGGGCGGGACCGAGGAGACGCTCTCGGGCTACGCCGAGGCGCGCGAGCGCGGCGCCCGCATCGCCGTCGTGACGTCCGGCGGCACCATCGCCGAGCGGGCCGGAGCGGACGGGGTCCCGACCATCACCATTCCGGGCGGGCTCCAGCCGCGCGCCGCCCTCGGCTACTCGCTCGGCGCCGTGCTGCGCCTCGCCCGCGCCCTCGGCCTGCTCGCCCTGCCCGACGCCGACGTCGACGCCGCCATCGCCGACGCCCGCGCCCGCGCCGAGCGCCACGACGCCGACGCCGACGCCAACCCGGCGCGCACGCTCTCCGCCGCCTACGTCAACAACCTGCCCGTGATCTACACGGCGGCCGGCTTCCTCGAGGCCGTCGGGATGCGCTGGCGCACGCAGCTCCACGAGAACGCCAAGCACCCGGCCGTCGGCACCGTCTTCCCGGAGCTGGACCACAACGAGCTCATGGGCTACGAGGCCGGCCCGCCGGACCTGCTCGCGCGCATGCATGTTGAGGTCCTGCGCGACCGGGACGACCACGCGCAGGTCCAGAAGCGCTACGCCGCGACCCGCGACCTCGTCGCCGCCGACATCCACGGCTGGACCGAAGTCGAGTCCGAGGGCGAGAGCCGCCTCGGGCGGATGCTGTCGCTCGTCCAGCTCGGGGACGCCGCCTCGTTCTGGCTCGCGATGCGCAAGGACGTCGATCCGACGCCGGTCGAGACGATCCAGCAGCTCAAGAAGACCCTCGTCGACTAACGCTCATATGCCCAACCTCCTTCGCCTCGTCGGCGGCCTGCTCGCGCTCGCGGGCGTCATCTGGATCTTCCAGGGCCTCGGCATCCTCACGGTCGTCGACAGCTTCATGATCGGGCAGCAGCAGTGGGTCGTCTTCGGGGCGATCGCGGTCGTGGCGGGCGCGGCGCTCGCCGCGCTCAGCCGCCGCCGGCCCCGCACATGAGCCGGCCGACTGAGGCAATGCCGACCGCGCTCACGATCGCGGGCTCGGACTCGGGCGGCGGCGCGGGCCTCCAGGCCGACCTGAAGACGTTCGAGGCGCACGGCGTCTTCGGCATGAGCGTCGTGACGGCCCTGACGGCGCAGAACACGTGCGGCGTCGAGGCGGTCCACGAGGTCCCGGCCGCCTTCGTCACGGCCCAGATCGACGCCGTCGCGTCCGACCTGCCGGTCGGAGCCGTCAAGACGGGCATGCTCGCGACGGCCGAGGTCGTCGCGGCGGTCGCGGGCGGGATCGCGACGTGGAGTCTGGGCCCGGTCGTCGTCGACCCCGTCATGGTGGCGACGTCCGGCGACCTGCTGCTGCAGCCCGACGCGCTCGCCGCCGTCATCGCCCGCCTGCTGCCCCTCACCGACATCGCGACGCCGAACGCCCACGAGGCCGCCGTGCTGGCCGGTTTCGGCGTGACGTCGGCCGATGACGCAGTTCGCGCCGCCCGCGCCATCCTCGCGATGGGCCCGCGCGCCGTGCTCGTCAAGGGCGGCCACCTCGACGCCGAGGCCGACGCCGTCGACGTGCTCGTGTGGGACGGTGGGCAAGAGGTCTTCCACTCGCCGCGCCTCGACACGCCGCACACGCACGGTACGGGCTGCACGCTCGCGAGTGCCATCGCGGCCAACCTGTCACGCGGGCATGACGTCGTCGAGAGCGTCCGCCGCGCGCGCGCCTACGTGCACGAGGCGATCCGGCATGCGCCCGGCCTCGGCCACGGCCACGGCCCGACGCGGCACTTCTGGTTCCTCACGGGCGACGAGGCCGGTCAGACCCGGACCGAGTAGGCCGCGACGGCGAACAGATAGGCTGCGAGCAGCAGGACGATTCCGAGCCAGAGCACGGATGTCCGTAGAAGCGTCCAGGTGAGCGACCCGCCGTAGGTGCGTCGCAGCGCGATGGCGGTCCAGAGCGGGAGCGCGGCATAGAGCGCGGCCGCGATCAGCGCGTCGCCGACCGGACCGGCGAAGAGCGTCCCGGGCAGCAGCACGAGCAGCAGGAAGGCCATCAGGTGAAAGCCGAACACGGCGTGCCCGACGACGCCCTGCGGCCGGTTCGGGAGGAGCACGCGCAGCGCCACCGCGATGGCCGGCACGAACAGGACGAGGAAGGTGGGGAGGGCGTCGCCCATGCGCTGCTCGACGCTCGCGGCGAAGAGGGCGGCCGGGAGCCCGCTGGCATGCTCCGCGGCTGCATACGTCGACCGCCCGACCATGCCGGCGATCATCCCGGCGGGGACCGGGTCGAACCACTGCACGACCACGAAGAAGACGAAGTTGACGACGAGGTAGAGCTTGGCCGGGGGCGGCCGCCGCGCGCGCCGTCCGGCGAGAAAGTCCGCCGTGAGCACGCCCGGCCGACTCACGAGGTCGAGTGCGGCCCGCGCGAGTGCGCCGTTGACCTGCACGACCGAATCGAGCACGTCGAAAAACGTGACTCCGGCCGCGAGGCTCTCGGCCTGGACGTGGTCCTGACCGCACGCCGTGCAGAAGGGGCCCGTAACAGGCGTGTCGCAGTTGAGGCAGGCGGTCGCAGCGGCGGGCATCGGGTCGAGGGTGCGGCGCGGAGCCGAACGTACCGCCGCTCCAACGCATCTTCACTTGGTCCGCCGGGCCAACCCCGGTTACCTTCGGGACCCGCCGTGAGAGACCGCTTCTCGCCGCGCGATGCACCCGTAGCTCAGCTGGATAGAGCGTCGCACTACGGATGCGAAGGTCAGAGGTTCGAATCCTCTCGGGTGTACCAGACTGGACGGGCCGGCCCCCCCAGGGCCGGCCGGGGGGGGGTTTTTGGCGGCGGCACCCCCCAGAAAGTGTTGACCCGCGGGCCCGGCCCCCCCCGCGGTG